>WLOZ01000003.1 GCA_009699025.1 Actinomycetota bacterium | reverse complement strand
AGCGAAGGAGACGGACCATGAAGTTGGGCTTGCTGACGGCCTGCCTCCCCGACAGGAGTCTTGACCACATCATTGAGTGGGCGGCGGCGGCCGGTTACCAAGCCCTTGAGGTGGCAGCCTGGCCGGCACTGGGCGATCGTCCCTTCACCGCCACTCACATTACCGCTGAGTCGCTCGACAGTGCCGCTGCTGATGAGATCAAGGAACGCTTTGATACCGCTGGCCTGACGCTGTCCTCGCTCGCTTTCTACGACAACAACCTGCACCCCGACCTCACTGAGCGCGCGGCAATCAACAAGCACGTACTTGCGTGCATCGACGCCGCGGCACTGCTCGGTTGTCCAACCGTCGGCACCTTTGTCGGTCGCGACCCCTCGAAGTCAGTGGCGGAGAACTTGGCGCAGGCAGAGGAAGTTTTCAAGCCCCTCGTTGATTCAGCGGGTCAGAAGGGCGTGAAGCTCATCATCGAAAATTGCGTGATGGAGGGGTGGCACCCCGACGGCTACCCGGGCAACCTCGCCTACTCCCCTGAACTGTGGGAATGGATGTTCTCGATCGGCCTCTATCTCAACTACGACCCGTCACATCTGGTGTGGATGGGAATCGACCCCGTTGCTGCTGTCAAGCCCTATGTCGACAAGATCCCGCACGCACAGGCTAAGGACATTCAGACCTTCCCCGAGTTGCGCAACCGCTATGGGTGGCCCGGTAAGGCGATCAATCGCCCGAATCCCTGGGACGTCGGTTGGTGGCGCTACCGCGTGCCGGGGCTGGGTGAGGTCGACTGGACTGCTCTCATCGATGCGCTCTATGAAGGTGGCTTCGACGGAGTGCTGTCCGTCGAGCACGAAGACCCCATTTGGGGTGGCACCGAGGCCAAGATCAAGACCGGCCTCGAGGTCGCATATCGCACGCTCTCACCACACATCGTCGGCTGACAGTCAGCCTCGTAGACCCGGCACCAGAGCCCTGACGAAGGAGAACCCGTGAAGCTCGGATACCACTCGATCACGTGGGGAGGCGTGCTTGGCCATCCCGTGGGCGTGACCAGCATTAAGGACCTCTTCTACTGCGGGGTCGGCGACATGTCAGAGGCGGCGCGAGACATCGCTGCAGCCGGCTATACCGGTACAGAGATGTTCGATGGCGATGTCGCCAAATACGCTGACCGGCCCGATGACCTGTTCGCGTTGCTTGAGGGAAATGGCCTCGAGCTCGTGAGCGTCTACACCGGCGCGAACTTCGTGTACGCCGACATTCTTCCTGATGAAATGGACAAGATTTCACGCGCGATCGACCTCGCGGTGAGGTTCGGCGCCGAGCGTCTGGTGGTGGGTGGTGGTGCCCGACGTGCTGCAGGCACCACCGACGACGACTACCTCGCACTGGGTAGAGGCCTTGATCGGGTCAGCGATATGGCTGCCGAGAAGGGGCTGGTCGCCACCTTCCACCCCCACCTGACCACGATCGTCGAGAACCCTGCAGAACTCGAGCGCATTATGGGCTGCAGCAGCATTGGGTTCTGCCCCGACACCGGTCACCTAGCTGCCGCGGGTGGCGACCCTGCAGCGCTCATCCGTGCCTATCCCGACCGCATCAAGCACGTGCACCTCAAGGACTGGAAGCCCGAACCATTCACGTGGACACCACTGGGTGAGGGAACGCTCGATTTCACCGACATCGTGCGCGCCGTCACCGAGACCGGTTACGACAGTTGGCTCATGGTCGAACTCGACGAGTACGCCGGCTCCAACCTCGAAGCGGCTAAGACGTCGAAGGCACACCTCGACCAGATCGTTTCTGATCTGGGCATCACGATCGACTGAACCCATCCATCGCAATCAGGACCGGGTTCGAGTGATCCCGGCGGCGGAGCCACACCTCTGAACGGAGAACGGACAATGCGAGAACTGCGCGTAGGCCTCATCGGGGCCGGCTTCATGGGCAAGGCCCACTCATTGGCGTACGCGGCGATGCCCATGTTCTTCTGGCCAGCACCTGCCATTCCCGTGCGAGCGGTGATCGCAGAAGCCACGGAGGAACTGGCCGCTGAAGGTGCTGCTCGGTTTGGCTTCGAGTCGAGCACCGGCGACTGGCGCCGCATCATTGACGATCCTTCGATCGACATCGTCGACATCGCGACTCCCAATCACCTCCACCCGGAGATGGCCATCGCTGCGGCCGAGGCTGGCAAGCACATCATCTGCGAGAAGCCGTTGGCCCGAACTGCCGCTGAGGCGAAGGCGATGCTCGACGCGGTCACGGCCGCCGACGTTGTTCACATGGTGGCCTTTAATTACCGCCGCACCCCCGCTGTCGCGCTGGCCAAGAAGTACATTGAAGAAGGCGCGATCGGTGACATCCTCAACTTCCGCGGCACGTACCTTCAAGACTGGAGTGCTGACCCAGCGTCGCCGCTGTCGTGGCGTTTCCAGAGCGCGATCGCGGGCTCAGGAGCCGTGGGCGACATCGGAACACACATCATCGACATGGCGCGCTATCTCGCCGGCTCCATCACATCGGTGATCGGGATTGCCCGAAACATCGTGCCTGAGCGTCCGCAGCAGTCGGGCGGACGCGATGCGCTCGGAACCTCACGGTCCGGCGGCGAGCTCGGCCCGGTCGATGTCGACGACGAGATGGTCACAATGATTCGATTCGCCAACGGGGCTGTCGGCTCGCTCGAAGCCACCCGTAACGGATACGGCCGCAACAACTTCATCACCTTTGAGATCCATGGAACTCGGGGTTCGCTGTTCTTCAACTACGAGCGTCGCGATGAACTCCAGGTGTGCTTTGCTGACGATCCCAGCGACAGGCGCGGTTTCCGCACCGTGTACACCGGTCCCGCGCACCCGTACGGCGAGGGCCTCTGGCCGATCCCGGCCCTAGGAATCGGATACGGAGAAACGAAGATCATTGAGGCGTACGACCTCGTGAGTGCCATCGTCAATGGAACCCCGGTGTCCCCTAACTTTGAGGACGGCTACCGAATCTCACTCATTGCCGATGCCATCCTGGAGTCTTCACGCACCGACCAGTGGGTTGACGTCGATGGGTGACCCGCTTCGCTCAGGCATTATCGGAGCCGGCTTCATCGGCAGCGTGCACGCCCAGGCCGTTCGCGCTTCGGGTGGAATCGTAGCTGCTGTGGCCGATGTGACCCCCGAGGCCGCAACGGCTGCAGCGGTGCGGATGGGTGCCCGTGCTGCTGCTGCCTCAGCCGAGGAGCTCATCGAGTCGCCTGACATTGACGTCGTGCACATTTGCACGCCTAACCACCTGCACGCCGTGTTGGCTCTCAAGGCGATCAGTGCCGGCAAGGCCGTTATCTGTGAAAAGCCATTGGCAACGACGGTGACTGACGCCGAGGATGTCGTCGTCCTCGCGAGGCAGAAGGGCGTTGTCACCGGCGTGCCCTTCGTGTACCGCTACTACCAGACCGTGCGCGAGGCACGGATGCGCGTGCAGCGTGGAGACGTCGGCGCATTGTGGGTGATGCACGGGTCGTATCTGCAGGACTGGTTATCGAGCTCCGCCGATATCAACTGGCGCGTCGATGCAGCTCTGGGCGGCAGCTCGCGAGCGTTTGGCGACATCGGAGTGCACTGGTGTGATGTCGTTGAGTTTGTGAGTGGCCACCGCATCACTCGCCTATCGGCTCAGATGAAGACCGCCATTGCATCCAGGCAAGCATCGGAACAGGTCACCACCGAAGACCTCGCGACAGTGCAGTTTGAGACGAGTCAGGGGGCCATCGGGTCGCTGGTTGTGAGCCAGGTGTCGCCTGGCCGCAAGAACCGATTGTGGTTTTCGATCGAGGGTGCTGAGCAGTCGATTGCCTTCGACCAGGAACAGCCGGAGACCCTGTGGGTGGGTTCGCGCGCCAGCGCGTCCGTCGTTCCGCGCGGTATCACACCCATGCCCTCTGCCTCCCCGCTGCTCACCCCGCTGCCTCCGGGTCACCCCCAGGGGTACCAGGACTGCTTCAACGCGTTCGTCGGCGATGTCTACGCCGCGGTGCGAGGCGAGGCTGTCGATGGGTTGCCTGCATTCGGCGATGGCCTTCGTGCGGCGCGAATCACTCGAGCCGTTCTCGACTCGGCGCAACAGGGCCAGTGGGTTGATGTGCCTGAGGAGTTGCCGGCCCTCGCAGCCCCAGCTATCTGACCTCGATCGGGGCAGCTAACTTCGGTCGCGCAGGGCTTGGGTAAGTCGCGGAATTACCTGCGCGAGATCGCCGACGATTCCGAAGTCGCAGACCCCAAACAGTGGGGCTTGCGAGTCGGAGTTGACGACGACAATCGTGCCCGACCTGCCCATGCCGACCCGATGCTGAATGGCACCGGAGATGCCGCACGCGAGGTACAGGCGAGGGCGCACCGTGCGACCGGTCTGACCGACCTGATACGAGTGTGGGTACCAGCCCTTGTCGACCACCGGCATGCTGACCCCCAGTGCACCGCCGAGGGTTTCGGCGAGTTCCTGCAAGAGCGTGAATTCCTGCCGAGATGCCACACCTCGGCCGCCAGCGACCACGATGTCCGCCGACTCCAATCCTGACGACTCTGCGTCGCTGGCACCTGACGACACCACCCTGCCGGCCCGGCTGCTGTTGTCGGCATGCTGCAGGGTTCGCACCAGGGGCGCTAGTGGCATCGCTTCCCGCGGTTCGAAGTGTCCGGGGCGCAGAACGGCCACGGCCAGCGTGGTGGTCCATCCGACTTTGACGACGAGGCTGTCCTGGAGTGCGAGCCGAGTGCCGATCCACGATCCGGTGCCGCTCGGCTCGAGACCGACGAGATCCCAATTCACGCCAGCGGAGCGGCGCGCCGCCAGCGCAGCCGCGGCATCCGAGGCGAGCGACGAGCCCTCGAGGATGACGATGTCAGGGTTCAGTTCTGAGACGAGCTGGTCGAGCACGTCGGTGCACACCGCGGCGAGTACTGGCGAGAGGTAAGCGACGTGCACAGTGCGCGCGCCTTGACCACCGAGGACTTCGAGGAGGGCGTCATTGAGCACCTCCCCGTTTTCGCACACGACGACCACGTCTACCTCGTCGACACATTCGCAGGCTGCAGCGATTGCGCCGAGGTTGCCCAGCGGCACACTGCCGCGACGCAGTTCGGTGAGGACCAGGGCTCGAGTGGTCACACGATTCCCCTTTGCGTGAGGAAGTCAATCAACTGCACATGCGCCTGACCGTCGTCTTCGATCACGATGCCTCTGGTTCGCGCTGGCGATGGTTCGACCGAGAGGACCATCGTTCCCGCAGTAACCGTGCAGTCGGTCATTGTGAGGAGTTCGATCGGCTTCTTCTTGCCTGCGATGACGTCTTTGAACGACGGGTAGCGCGGTGTATTGACCTCACCGGACAGGGCGAGAACAGCGGGAAGCGCGACCTCGACAACCTGTGTGCCTTGCTCAATCTGACGGGTCACTGTCAAACGATCTGCGTCGAGCACGAAGTCGACAGCGCGCGAGGCGACCGCGAACCCGAGCCGCTCGCCGACCGCAGACCACAGCATCGCTCCGTAACCGTCGCTGCTCCAGGATCCGAAGACCACCAGATCGGGGTGCAGACCTGAGAGGGTGGTGGCAAGTGCCGCGCTCACACCCAGCAGGTCGGCTCCCTCGAGCTCCGGGGCCGACACGACGATCGCTCGGTCTGCCCCCATTGCTAAAGCGGGGCGCAGTGACTCGGCGAACTCAGCGGGTGCCACGGAGACGACGACCACCTCGCTGCCGGGATCCGATTCGCGCAGGGTGAGCGCCGCCTCGACAGCGTTTTCGTCCACTGAGTTCAGCCGGTGCGCCACCGAACGGTCGAGCCGTCCCGTGATGGCATCGAGGCGGGTCGTCACCGGCACCGGCTTGACGCACACCGCAATCGTGAGTGCCATCTACAAAGCCGTCGCGATCTGGTGCGCCTCGAGAAGAACGGTCTGAACCATGCGAGCGGCGGCAGCGTCACCGACGCGCTCGAGTTGGATTGTCGAGCCGGACTCGAGCACCAGTTCGTGAAGCCTGTAGTAAAGGTCGTCGCGGGACCGCCGCCAGGACACGGGCACAACGGCGTCAACCACCAGCCATGATTCCTCCCCGGTGACAGCGTCGACCAGAAGTGCCCGCCCGGGTTCAACAGCACGCAGTGCCGTGAGTGGCCGCAGCGTGATCTGTGCCTTTCCAACACGCTGAAGGAACATCGCGAGGTTCGTCCCCTCGAGTTCGCTGGCGACCGTCGACCGCGTCGTCACGATGGTGACCCGGTGTCCTGCCGCTGCCAGAAACTCCGCTGTCCCTGCAGCCTCCCAGTGCCCCTGATCGTCGACCACCAACACATCTGTTCCGGGAAGGGTTGCACCGGCAAGGACTTCGTCGGTTGAGTAAACGCACGGTAACTCCAGGCCCGGAGTTTCGGGGCCGATAGTGAGACCGCGCTCGCGAGCGATTGTTCCCGCGTCTGGGTCCGTGGCACCCTGACGGTGGGCGGTAGGCAGATTGGGCTGCGACCCCGTCGCGACGATGACGACATCCGGCTCGAGGTCGAGAACTCCCTCGGCATCAACTTCCGCACCTGTCCAGATCTCGACGCCAAGCCTTCGTACGGCCGCTTCAAGGTAGTGAACAACCTCGGCGAACTCCTCGTGGTGGGGTTGGCGAGAACCGAGCTTGACCTGACCACCAAGGTGTGTTTCACGCTCGAAAAGTGAGACGCGGTGCCCTCGTCGGGCGGCGATCTCGGCCACTTTCAACCCGGCAGGACCTCCACCCACCACGACAACCGATCGCGGCTCTGACGCTCGCACGAGCAGCCGCTCGCTGTAGAGCAGTTCCTGTCCGGCTGCGGGGTTTTGTACGCAGCGGATTGGCTTCTCCTGCGCCACCGCGTGCAGGCAGCCGTCGTTGCAGGCGATGCAGGCGCGCACCTCGTTCGCCCGGCCCTCTAGCAGTTTGCGCGGCGTCTCGGGATCAGCGATGAGTTGCCGCGCCATTCCGATGAGGTCGGCCTCGGCGCTCGCCAGCATGTGTTCGGCGAGGCCAGCATCCTTGATTCTTCCGAAGGCGACGATGGGAAGGTCCGATTGCGCCTTGAGCGCCTGGTTGAGCGGACGGAAGAACCCTTGCGCCACCGCAGCAGGCGGAATCTCCATCCAGAAGCTTGAGAAGCTTCCCGCGTCGCAGTTGAAGTAGTCGACCAGACCGCTCGCCTCGAGGTGCTCGGCCATCCGCAATCCGTAGTCGAGTTCGTAGCCGAACGGTGTGTACTCGTGCAGGCAGATCCGAATGCCCACCGCCATCTCATCGGGCACGTTCTCGCGCACAGCGGCAACACACTCGAGCGGTAAGCGCATGCGGTTCTCGAACGAACCTCCGTAGGCGTCCTTGCGACGGTTGAAGAACGGTGACGCAAAGCTGCGGAGCAGCCCGTCGTGCGCGATCTTCAACTCGACCCCGTCGTACCCGGCGGTCGCCAGATTGCGTGCGGATGCGGCGAACCCTTCCACTGCACGCCGCAGGTCAGTTGCGTCCATGGCTTTCGTCGTATGCGTACTCGAGGGCTCGGGCATCTGCGTCGGCGCCCACAGCACCGGCGGCGGTGTCTCGAGAGACGTGTGCCCGCCGTGATTGAGTTGCGCGAAGATCGAGGCTCCGTGCGCGTGCACCGCGTCGGTCGTTCGTCGGTTCTGTTCCACCGACCTTTCGTCCCACGCCGCGACGTACTTGCGCGACATCTGGCCCTCGTACATGGTCGCCATCGAGCCGTCGACAATGAGCCCTGCGCCGCCCCAGGCACGCTCCTCGAGGTACGCGGTCAGGTCCGGCGTTGGCAGCCCGTGGACGTCGGCCAGGGCGTTGAAGTGCGGTTGAAAGACGAGCCGGTTGCGCAGTTCGACTCCGCGCACCCGAAGGGGGGAGAACAGGTGGGGAAACTCGGTCGAATCGGAGGTGGCGGGCGGTGTGGCCATACTCACGCGATGGCCCCGTGACACTGAGATCCGCCGTCGACCAGCATCAGTGTCCCGGTGACGTACACCGAGTCGTCTGAAGCGAAGAAGAGCGCGGGGCCCGCGACATCGTCGGTCGTTGCCAGTCGTCCTAGGACGATCGAGCGCTTGGCCGCGCCGATGGCCTCGCCAGGCGACGTGCTCACCAGATCGTGGTATCCGTGCATCATCGGGCTGTCGATGTAGCCCGGTGCGATCGTGTTCACCCGGATACCAAACGGCCCGAGGTCAGTCGCCGTTTGCTGCGTGATCAGGTTCACCGCGCCCTTGCTACCGGCGTAGACGGCTGACTGCTTGAGTGGCAGGACTCCCTGAATGGACGAGATGTTGATGATGCTCCCACCGCGACCACCGAGTTTCATCGCGCGCGCGGCGTACTTCGTTCCGAGCAGCACGCCGCCCACGTTGATGTCGATCACGCGCCGGTACTCATCCCACGAGAGGTCAGTGATGTCCTCGGCTGTTCCAGTGCCCGCGTTGTTCACCATCACGTCCAGTCGCCCGTACAGCTCGAGCGTTCGATCAACAGTGGCCGCAACGCTGGCTTCATCGGCCACGTCGCACACGATGGCCGTCGCTTCACCTCCGGCGGCACGGATGGCTTGCTCTGCCTCGAGTCCGTCGTCTCGGCCGCGAGCGGCAAGCACGACCGACGCTCCTTCCACGGCAAATCGCCGCGCGATCGCGAAGCCGATCTGTCGTGACCCTCCGGTGACGATCGCCACCCTGCCCTCAAGTCGACCGCTCATGGCCTGTTCCTCCTGCTTGCTCGAATGTGGGAAAAGCGGTTCATTTTCTGCGAGCTGAGAAGGCCACGGCGAGAATGATGATGAGACCCTTGACGGCGATCTGCCACGACGAACTCACGCCGATGATGACCAGACCGTTGTTGAGGACTCCGATGATCAGCGAGCCGATGAGGGTACCGATGATTGTTCCGCGTCCGCCGAACAGGCTGGTACCACCCAAGATCACCGCAGCGATCACATCGAGTTCGAGACCATCGGCGAAGTCAGGTCGTGCGGCGTGTGCTTGGGCCGCGAAGATCAGCCCACCCAGGCCGGCCAGCACGCCAGAGAGCATGAAGCAGTAGATCTTCACTCGCGACGTGTTAATGCCCGAGTATCGGGCTGCCACCGCGTTACCACCCGTGGCGTAGACCTTGCGGCCAAACGTCGAGAAGTGCAGCAGAATGCCACCGATGGTCACTAACACTGCTGTCCAGATGATGGGGGCAGGAAGACCAAGGATGGATCCCTCATAGAACACCTTGAAGAAGGCGGTGTTGTCGATCAACACGGGTGCCGTATCGGTGATGACGAATGCGATACCTTTCGCCACCCCGAGCATGCCCAGCGTGACGAGGAAGCTCGGAATACCCAGCCTTGTCGTGAGCAAGCCATTGACCAGGCCGATGAATGTGCCCACCGCAAGGCCGACGAGGGCGCCTAAGACCCAGTTGTCGCTGAAATTCTCCATGAATAGCGCAGCGCAGACGCCGGACAATTTGAGGATCGAGGCGACCGACAGATCGATTTCGGAGGAGATGATCACGAAGGTCATACCGACAGCGATGATGGTCACGAGGGTCGTCTGGCGACCGATATTCGCGAAGTTGGCCGTCGAGAAGAAGACGGGAGATAGAACCGAAAAGAATGCGATGAGTACGATCAAGGCCACGAACACGGTGTACGGCCTGTCGCTGTTGAGCATCCTCTTGACGGGATTGACTTTCGTCTCGCTCACCATTGCTGGGGCCCCGGGGGTAGTTGTACTCATCGCGCTGACTCCTGTACGAGTTGGTGGAGGCCCTCTTCGCCTTGGATCTCAGAGGAATGGACGGTGGTCATGATGCGGCCGTCGTGGACGACGGCGATGTTGTCGCAGAGCATTTCGAGCTCCACGAGGTCGGACGAGACGATGACAATCGCGCAGCCCTTTTGGGCGAAGCGACGGATGATTCCGTAGATCTCGTCACGGGCTCCAACGTCGACACCGACGGTAGGTTCGTCAAGCAGAAGGAGCTTCGGCTCGGGAGTGAGCCACTTCCCAAACACCACCTTCTGCTGGTTACCTCCGGAGAGGTTCTCCAGTTTGGTAACGATCCCCGGTGTCTTCACATTGAGCTCAGTCACTGACGCCTTCGCCCGACGGTTCGACTCACCACTGGCAAACATGCCTAACTTGGTGAGTCCTTGCAATTGGGGTAGGGCCACGTTGGCTGCGATGGTGTGGCTGAGCACGAGGCCTTGCAAGTGCCGGTCCTCGGGGATGAGTGCCACACCTGATCTGATCGCGCGTGCGGGGCTTCGCCACACGACGACCTCACCCTGGTAGAGCAACTCGCCTTCGGTTGCTCGCCGAAGTCCGAACATGGTCTCAAGGATCTCGGTGCGGCCGCTGCCGACCATGCCAGCGAGCCCGAAGATCTCCCCCGGGCGCACTGCGAGTTTCACGCCATGGAGGCGGTCGTTGTGCACGTCACGCAACTCGATGACCGGCGGCAGCTGCTCCTGTTCACTGGAAGGGTCTTGAAGGGCCGAGCGCCGCCTGCCCTCTTCGAGACTCAGCGTCGTTTGCGTCAGCTTCTCGTGTCCTGGACCGACGATGGCCTGAACGAGCTTTTCCATGGTGATGTCTGCGGTCTCGAATGTTCCCGCGTTCAGCCCATCGCGCAGCACCGTCACGCGGTCGCTGATTCGAAAGACCTCATGCAGGCGGTGCGTCACATACACCACACCGACCCCGCGTTTGGTCACCTCCTTCACCGCGTCAAAGAGGATCTCCTCCTCGCCTGCGGAGAGGGCGGAGGTTGGCTCGTCCAGCACCAAAATCTTGATCTCGCCCATGAGCGCCTTGGCAATTTCGGTCAGTTGACGGTAGGCGAAGGGGAGGCTGTCAACACTCGCTTTCGCCTTCACCGGAAATCCTTGCTCGTCGAGGTACGCCTGCGCCCTTGACACGAGATCGCCATTGCGCACGAGGTTCATGGGTCCGTGCGGCTCGCGTCCCAAAAACAGATTCGAAGCGACGGACATGGTCGGAACTAGGGACAGGTCCTGGTAGACCATCGCGATCCCGCTCTCCCGCGAGTCTTGAGCCGACTTGAAGTGCGTCTGCTCACCGTGGATCAGCACGTCACCGCTATCGCGCTGATAGACGCCGGACAGCACCTTGATCAGCGTGGACTTACCAGCGCCATTTTGACCAAGTAGTGCGTGCACCTCACCCGGACGCAATTCGAAGTTGACGTCGCGGAGGGCCTTGACCACGCCGAAACTCACAGTGATGTCGCGCATGTCGATGAGTGACTTCGCTTCGGTCATCAACGTTTCCCTTCGGTTGAGACGGCATCATGGCGCGAGGACGTCTGGGTGTCGAGGCCAGTCGACGTACAAGGTCGGGATTTACGCGGCACCTGCGTCAATGCGGGTGATCTTAGACAGGCCCGGTGGTCGATCGGGATCTTCACCGCGAGCGAGTGCAGCAGCGCGTGCCGCGCGCTGTATCGGCAGTATCGCGAGGAAAGGTACCCACTGGGAAGGCACCTCGGGCAGGCGAATGTGGTGACCTGCGGAACTCGATGTCGACGAGCTGATGCTCACCGTTGCAGCTCCTCGGCTCGACGCGCCGACCACGGCCTGCTCTGCCAGGCTCGTCCCCGAGAGATCGGCGCCGACCGTGACCACGGTGGTGTGAGATCCGACGGAATTGATGTTGCCGTGCAGGAATTCGCTGGTCTCAAACGAGGCGACGGGAATGCGCAATGTCTCGCGTAGTTTGATCGCACCTTCCTCGCCTACCGCTTCGGCAAAGCCCTCACCCGCGCACACGATGTTGGTCGTACCGTCGAGAGTGAAGGTGGCGTCTGGATTGGCCAGCACCTCGGCCATGAGTTGCGGAAGCTGGGCCTGGGCGTCGCTGAGGTTCTGGGGTGCATGTGCCATCGCTAACCCCAGCAGACAGGCGAGCGACGATGTGAAACTTTTGGTGGCGGGCACTGCCACCTCGCTGCCGGCCCGGAAGTGCACCGTCTGGCTCGGCCCCGCCAGCGCCGCGAGTTCCGATGCCGGCGAGTTCGTGACGACGATGAGGGTCGCACCCAGTTCGAGTGAACGACGGGCCGCCGCGACGATTTCGGTGCTCTCGCCGGACTGCGAGATCGCGACGACCAGAGTGCCGTCCATCCGCTGAACCTGCGACCAGGCCAGATGTGCGGGTGACATTCCGGATGCCGGGACCCCTGCGAACGATCGCAGGGCCTCGGCCGCGTAGGTGCCGGCCGAGCGGCTCGATCCTCGGCCCAGGATTCTCACCTCGCGCGCCGCCGCGACGAGAGGCGCCAGCACAGCGGCCTGCTCGCGCACGCCAGCCAAGGCGGCACGAACGCACTCGGGCTGCTCGGCAATCTCGGCAGCCATGAAGTGGCCAGGCGAGGAGGTAAGGGGCATGCGGTGAGCTCCGGGTCGTTGTCAGGTTCGGCGGATGGGACTAGAGTGATCATGATGTTACTATGTTTGAGGAAGGACAAGTGTCTATGTTCGACAAAAATAGGGCATCCAACGAACAAATAGAAGCCCTTGTCGAGGATTCGATCAGATACGTCTGGCGCCATGGCGTCTCAGCCGCTGCGACCCGCGAGGACAATGGGCCGCTGGCCGTGTCTGCAAGCGGGGTTCGCGTCACCGACGTCCATGGCAACGAGTACCTCGACGCGCTCTCGGGAGGCTCGGCTGCAGCGACTCTCGGTCACGGGCGGGTCGACATCGCCGACGCGGTTCACGCCCAGATGACGCAACTGCACTGGGTGTCGCTTCGCACGTTCATTAACGAACCCTCGATCGAGCTCGGACGGCGTCTCGCGGGCCTGACCGACGCCGACCTGCAGACGAGTTTTTTCGTTTCGTCCGGCTCGGAGGCCGTCGAGAGCGCGACACAACTGGCGAAAAGCTTCCATCGTGTCCGTGGCAACCCCGACAAGAATATTTTCCTCTACCGCAAGACCGGCTACCACGGCACGACGCTGGTCGGCGCGAGCGCGAGCGACAACGCTGAGTTCCGCACCTGGTTTGCGCCGCTAGCGCCCGGGTTTGTCGAGGTGGATGCCTGCTACCCCTATCGGCGCCCTGAGCACATGACCGAGGAGGACTACGGCGATGCCTGCGCCGACGCCCTGGAGGCCACCATCCGCAGCGTCGGGCCTGAACGCATCGCCGGCATCCTGGCCGAGGCTATTCCGGCGGCTCTGGTCCTGGTTCCGCCGCCCAACTACCTGCACCGACTTCGCGAGATCTGCGACCGGTACGACATCCTCTGGATCGACGACGAGGTGTTCATCGGGGTCGGGCGGACCGGGCGATGGTTTGGGTTTCAACACTTCGGTGTGACCCCGGACATCGTCACCTCCTCCAAGGGAATCACCGGCGGCTACGTACCACTGGGAGCCGCGATCGCCACCTCGCGCGTGATGGAGACGATCTACGGTGATCAGATGGGCGGCCAGGCGAAGGTCTCCGGGCACACCTACGCGGCGCACCCCACCGCCTGCGCAGCTGGAATTGCCGTTCTCGACGCCATCGAGAAAGAGGACCTCGTCGGCAATGCCGAACGGGTGGGTGAGTGGATGATTGAGGAGTTCGCACGTATCTATGCCGACCACCCAAACGTGGGTGACGTGCGTGGAAAGGGTCTGCTCATCGGAATTGAACTGGTGCAGGACACAGCGACCCGCTCAGCCTTCCCCAAGGAACTCGGCGTTGGCCGTCAGGTGATGGATCGAGCGATGAAGAACCTCTTCATGCTCCGCGCGACCGGCGATGTGATCACACTGTTCCCGGCACTGGTCACCACAATGTCCGACGCCGCGGAGATGGTTGCCGCAACCTGTCGTGCCATCGATGAGGTGCTCGGTGAACTCTGACCACGAGCGTGTCGCCGACTTCGCGAGTCAGTTCGAGCAGACCACCGTCCGCGACCACATGTCGGTCGAGGATGCCACCGAGCACCAGTTCCGACTGGTTGAAATAGCCGCGCAGGTGATGGGTTCCGACGAGGTTTTCGTCGAGGACTACGGCCAGGTGCGTGAACTCGCCACCGTGGGCTTCGGCGGTGGCGGTAGGCCGAGGGCGACCGCTCGGGTCGAGGAAGTGTTGGCACGCTTTTTCGGGGCCGAGGATGCGATCCTCGTGCACGGAGCCGGCACCGGATCGATTCGCGCCATGCTCAATGGACTCGTCGAACCGGGCTCGCGAATCCTGCTGCATAAGGCGCACCCGTACAAGACCACCCTGCCTGCGATGCAGCACATGGGTCTGGACATTCAGTACGCAGATTTCAACGACAGTGCTGAGCTTGAGAACACGGTACGTGCGCAGTCTCCCTCAACGGTCTTTATTCAGCATGTTCCCCAACAACTCGGTGACTCGTACAGCATTGAGCAGACCATCGAACGTGCCCGTTCCGCTGGTGGCGACAATCTGCGGGTTCTGGTTGACGACAACTACGCCGTGATGCGGTCGCACCGCATCGGTGTTGAGATGGGCGCCGACGCCTCCGCGCTGTCGTTGTTCAAGTTGTTGGCGCCGCAGGCAATCGGCGCCGTCCTCACCGATGCTGACTCTGCGGGTCGGATTCGCCGCGACAATGCGTCGGCTGGCGCGCAGGTCCAGGGCCCGTATGCCATGGCGGCGCTGCGTTCTCTGATCTACGCGCCGGTGGCGTTGGCGATTCACAACCAGACCGTCCTGCGTGCGGTCGATGAGATCAACGCGGCAATCGCGGCCGGCGACCTCCCATTCCTTGCCGGCGCGTACTCGGCGCAGCCTGGTATCCGCTGCATCGTCCTGCTGTTCAACCACCCCGTGGCCGAGGAGTTCCTCAGATCGGCATGGCGCAACGGCTCGCCGAGTCAGTCGGTGGGCGAGGAGGCGCAGTTCGAATTCCTCCCTCTCTTCACCTACCTCACGAGCACCTTCCTGAAAGCAACACCGGGACTTGAGAAGTACGCCGTGCGCATCAATCCCCTGCGAGGCGGCACCCAGACCGTGATGCGCGTGCTGCGCGCTGCCCTCGCCGACTCAGACTTCCACGCCGCAGTGCGCGCCTAAGCACATACTAAAACCGGAGACCCACCATGACTGATGCCCTGCTTGAACCCTTCTCAGTGACCATCGACTTCGGCACCGGTGCTCTGGCTCCCGACCCCGACGTCCTCGACCGTCGACTCGCCGACCTCGACGGCTACTTCCTTGCGGACATCACCGATCCGGAGGTCGGTGCGTACACGGTGCACGAAGTCCGGGTTCCCAAGTCGGGCAACAACCTGCTCTCGTCGACAACTGTCTTGGCACCTGGCAAGGTGGGCGACGAGTACTTCTTCACCAAGGGACACTTCCATGCCAACCGTGATCGTGCCGAAATCTACTTGACGCTGTCGGGGGAAGGCATCCTCGTGATGGCCCTCGAAGACGGCAGAACAGTCACCAAGGACATGCGACCGGGGGTCGCCAACTACGTGCCTGGTCACTGGGCGCACCGCTCGGTGAACACCGGCACGACACCGCTGGTCTTCTACGCCGTGTACATCGGTGATGCCGGCTATGACTACGCGACGATCGCCGAACGAGGGTTCCCGGTCATCGTGGTCGAGGGCAACGATGGCCCGCAGGTTCAACCGAATCCGCGATACGTGTCGTCGTGACCACGGTTGCCGTCACCCCACGGGGCTTCCGCCAGACGCCTGGTCCGCACCGCGACCTGCTGAAGGCGAGCGGCCTTGAGGTCCGCTTCGCGACTGAACAGCGACCCCTCACCGCCGACGAGTTGTCCGAACTTCTCGAGGGCTGTGCCGGTGTGATTCTCGGAGTGGATGAGGCCTCTGAATCTGTATTGCGTGCTGCCACGAGTCTCACGACGATCGTGAGATTCGGCATCGGCACCGACAACGTCGATCTCGCTATCGCGCGTGAACTCGGAATCCGCGTCTCACTCACGCTGGGAGCCACCACCACTTCGGTTGCGGAACTCAGCGTCGGGTTGATGCTCGCGGCGGCGCGGTCGATACCGATGATGGATCGCGCAGTTCGGGCAGGATCCTGGTCGCGCGCGAACGGAATTGAACTCGCCGGACGCACCCTCGGACTCGTGGGCACCGGGCGCATCGGACGCGAAGTGGCCGCGCGAGCGCGCGCATTCGACATGACCGTCATCGGCTACGACCCACTGGCGCAGGAGGGCGACATCCCGCTCGTGAGTCTCGACGACTTAGTGGCCCGCTCAGATGTGATCTCGATCCATGCGCCGTACACCGCTGAAACTCATCACCTTGTTGATGCGGATTTCCTCGCTGCGATGCGACCTGGCAGCCTGCTCGTGAACTCCGCCCGCGGTGGCATTGTCGACGAGGTGGCCCTCGCGCACGCGCTCGTGAGCGGACCTCTGGCCGCGGCAGCCCTCGACAGTTTTGAACAGGAGCCACTGCCCGCCGACAGTCCGCTGCGCGACGTGCCGAATGTGATCTTCACACCGCACTGTGGGGCGGCCACCGTTGATGCCATCGTGCGCGCAGGGGTTCTTGCTGTTGAGGAGTTGATGCGCGGCCTCGCGAACGAGCCGATGCTCTACGACGTCACGAGGTAAGTGACGTGATGCTGCTAGTGGCGGACGCCGTCGTGCTCGATCTTGACGGCCTCCTTGTCGACAGCGAGTCGGCAGCTTTCGAGGTTGCCTGCGAGATCTTCAGCCAAGAAGGGGTGAGTCTGAGCCGAGATCTATTCGCCACGAGTGTCGGTCTCTCGAGCTCCCACCTCTACACCGCGCTCGTCTCGCACTTCGGGTTGAGTGTCGCCGTTGACGATCTACTGCGACGTCGTGAGCATCGGCTTGCCCGGTTCTACCTCGATCCCGTCCCCATTCAGGGCGCAATCGAGTTCGTGCATCGCACGGTGAACTGCGGCGTCGTCGTGGCAGTCGCCTCGTCAAGCCCCGTCACTGTGGTCACGTGTGCGATCAAGGCGCTCGGCCTGAACTCGCAGATCGACGTACTGGTCGGACGTGGTGGTTCATTCAGCGGCGCGCCCAAGCCTGCACCGGATGTCTACCTCAATGCCCTGAGCCAACTGGGAGTGACACCCGACGCCGCCGTCGGCGTCGAAGACTCCGCCATCGGTGCCGCTGCCTCAGTGGCGGCGGGCCTCACCACCGTGGTGGTTCCGAGTGAATGGACGCGGGGCCACGCATTCCCACCCGGTGTCCTGAGCGCCCACTCGCTCGCCGATCTCGATGTCCGGCGCCGCTCTGGGTGACGGTAGTGCGGTCTCGCTGCCGGCGACTCAGTCCTCGAAGGTCAGCGAATTCAGGACGGCGTCGACATCGCTACGTCGACGCGCACGCATCAGGTCAGCGCTGGCGCGCTCAGCCGCCCCTGCATTGAGTCTGCTGATCCGTTCCTTGACAGCCGGAACGAGTGGCCCAGACACCGACAACTGTCGATAGCCCAGACCGACGAGAAGACCCGTCGCCCGTGGGTCACCGGCCAACTCACCGCACACGCTGAGCGGAGTGTCGCCGGCTCCGGCGCGGATAAGCTGCAGAGCCCGCAGGACCGCCGGATGGAACTCGGAGTAGAGCTCGTGCAGATGCCGGTTACCGCGATCAGCCGCGAGCACATAGGCGGTGAGGTCGTTGGTGCCGACGGAGAGGAAGTCGACTTCTGAGGCGAAAGCATCGATGAGAAGGGCGGCGCTAGGAACCTCGACCATGGCGCCAAAGCGGAATGCAGCCCGGGGGGTTACGTCGCGCAGAATGCCGCGCACCTCGTCAAGTTCTTCGAGTCCCGAGACCATCGGCACCATGACAGACACTCCGGGGAAAGCCGCTGCGGTGCGCGCAAGGGCGCGCAACTGACCGTCGAACACCGGACGGTTCGCGAGGGTCAGACGGATGCCGCGCACGCCGAGGAAAGGATTCTCCTCAGCCTCGACCTGCAATCCCGGAACCGGTTTGTCGCCGCCGACGTCAAGGGTTCGAAATGTCACCGGGCGCCCACCGGCAGCCTCTGCGACCGCCATGTAGTGCTCGGTCTGTGCCTGCTCATCCGGTGCCGTATCGGAGCGCATGAACAGGAATTCGGTTCGGTACAGCCCGATGCCGTCCGCACCTTCAGCAACAGCACGCGTGACGTCGGCGACACTCGACGCATTGGCGAGCACCTGCACTGCAACTCCGTCGCGGGTCGTCACTGCGTGGCTCATCACCGCATGCGTCATCTGCCGGACCGACTTGGCGCGCGCTCGATCGAGGTCACGCGGCTGCGGATCGATCTCGCACGTTCCCGCATCGCCGTCGAGCACGACGACGACGCCAGGGGAAGCAGCCTTGAGAATGCCCGCCGCGCCGACCACAGCGGGGATTCCCAACTGCCGCGCCAGGATGGCGGCGTGTGACGTTCGGGCTCCGGCCTCGGTCACGATGCCTCGAACAACGTTGAGATCAAGGTCGAGTGTGTCAGTGGGCGTGAGCTCATGCGCTGCCACGATCACGTCGCCGGTCTGGCCCTGAAGTGCACTGGTTCGCGACCGGCCCTCAAGATGACCGATGACGCGCTGGCCGACGTCAAGCACATCGGCCGATCGTTCGCGTAGGTAGGGATCATCGAGTGACGAGAGAGCCTGGGCTACTCCCTCGGTGACCTCCCACACCGCGGCCGTGGGCTCGGCTCCATTGCGCACATCGTCTCGAATCTGATCCCACCACTCCGGATCGTCGAGCACGAGTAATTGGGCCTCGATAATCGCAGCCGGTTCGCTTCCGATGCGCTGTCGTGTGTCGTCGGCGATCGACGCGATCTCGTCGCGACTGGCAGCAACAGCCGCGAGCAGTCGGGTCAGCTGCTCGTCGGCACTTGCGATGATGTGCGACGACAGGGCGTCAGTGGGCTTCAGCACGCCGATGACGACGAGGCGTCCGACAGCCGTCCCGCCAGAAACGGGAATGCCGCTCACGATCACGGCGCGTCGTCCCCGTGCACGATTTCGAGGAATGAGCCGAGTTCCTCGATGGCTGCCGCCTCATCGGGACCAGCGGCAGTGATCGTCACCTCGGTGCCAACGGCGATGCCCAACTTGAGGATCGAGATGAGGCTCTTGCAGTTGCCGGTCTTGTCACCGGACGCGATGCTGAGATCAGACTCGTAGGTGCGGGCTCGCGTCACGAACTCCGCGGCGGGGCGTGCGTGAAGGCCGAGTGGATCGGCGATGATGGCCGTACGACTGGCACTCACAACGTCACGCTTTCGTTTGCGGCCGGAAGCAGGTCGGGTCCGAGTCGGAATCCGCTGTTGGTGAAGACGCCCTCGACGGCCGGAGTCCCCGTGATGTTACTGACGACGGCGACGAAGCACCTGCTCACGAACGCCTGCGCCCGGAAAGCATAGACAACCGTGCTTCCGACCCGCACCGATCGTGGATTGTCGGTGCGCAGAGTTCCGTAGTAGTCGATCGCTTCGGCCGGATCGAGTTCGACCTGGCACACACGTGGTGCTGCCCCCGCCTCGCGATAGACGAGGGCGGTGCGCGACTTACACCGCGGGTAGAGGCCACCGGCAATTGCGTAGGCGGCATCGGCGGTGGTGTGGGACACCTCGGACACGTACACCATCGCCGGAAGTTCGGGTTCGTCGCTCAGTGCATGGAGCGGAGTTTGACCCGTGAGACAACTTCCGGGCTCAACGTGTGTGGCGCCGGCTGCCGCTTTCATTGCGAACGTTGCCGTGCAGCAGGCACTCGGTGCATTGAGGACATCGACGTCGATGCCCACGGCCCGCAGCGACTGCGACACCGCACCGAGTGTCGCGAGGTTGTGAGTGGGCGCGAATGCGCCGACTGACTCGTCCCACAGCACCACGGGAAAACTGGTGACCCCACGCAGGCGAACGCCGGGAAGGTCGTGCATACGGCTGGCCACCTCGATCACCTCATCGATCGGCACACCGCCGCGCTGCGCAGGGTAGAAGGTGTCGTGAGGTCCCACCACGCGCAGCGTGACATCTTGAACAATGCCGCGTTCGTGAGCGACGTGGCTGAGGTGAGCGGCCTGGTCGTAACCGAAGACCGTGATGAAGTCGGGTTCCATCTCAAGGGCCAGACCGATCTCGTCGCGCGGAATCTGAACAAGATGCCCCAGATGACCGATGCGCTGACCGTGGTGGGCGAGCAGCCGCGCCTCCTCGAAGTCGACGGCGACTACCTTGTCAATGCCCGCCGCTGCCACTGCGCTGGCCACAATCGGATTGCGGCCAAACTGCTTGGTCATCTGGTACGCCGTAAGCCCGTGCGACGCAGCTGCTCGCGCGACGAGTGCCGCATTGGCAGACACGGTGTCGAGGTCGATCACGTAGCAGTTGGACGGAATCCGACCAGACTGGTGAAGATCGACCGCAGCGTCGATGAGTGCGGGGTTGCGGCGGCGGGTTACATCGATGAACACGTGAGCTCCTGAGCGAAGGATGTACCTGAGTCGAGCGACTCGGTACCGAGCAGGTCAGCGACGGTGGCGCCGACGTCAGCCAGTGACGAACGAATCCCGAGATCGACCGGTTGTAGCTGGTGGCCATAAATAAGGACCGGGACGTATTCGCGAGTGTGACGGCTACTACCCGATGTTGGGTCGTTGCCGTGATCGGCGGTGATCACAAGAACGTCATCAGGGCCGAGGCGATCGATCAGTTCGGGCAGTCGAGCATCGACGGTGCCCAGAACGCGTGCGTAGCGCTTGGCATCCTGCTCATGTCCGGCGAGATCAGTTTCCTGCACATTCGCCACGATGAGTCCCTGTCGCAACACGTCGAGATGCCGTATTGCGGCGTCGAACACGTCGTTCGTCGGTACGAGATTCTCGAGGGTCGCCCCCTCGCACCGCACCACATCGGCGGCCTTGCCAAGCAGGACGACGTCTCCGCCGCGATTCCTCACCCGCATCGGGAGTTGGCGCTCGACCGGCAGCTCGAGCCCGAGGTGCCGTACTTGATAGTGCTCGCTATAGACGCCCAGACTCGGTGTATCGACACCGATGTGACCATCGCCGCGATGCACGATGTGGGCACGGATGCCATCGACGTCGTAGCCGCGACTGCCGACGACGATCACCCGCGAGACGTTGATGGCGCGGCGCACGATCATTCCGATCTCGGTGAGATTGTCGAAACTGATGTCGTCGAGGGATGCGGTGACGTTGACGTTCAGCCGTGCGCGCGCCTCGATGTTGTCGTGCACCACTGCTACGCCGTCGACGAGCAGCATTGACTGTCCGACAATGAGCGGCTCAACCGTGTGCCCGGCGGATTCCAATGCTGCAGTGACGGCGTCGCCGAGTTCGTCCATGAGCCGGAACTCGACTCGTGCCACGCTGCCACCCATGAGTTCCTGATGCCCCATATACGTGTCGGCACCCACGTGAACGGGTGTGAGCCGGCCGTATGCCGCACGCGGTTCGGCCACGGGGGCGACTGCGTCAGGAACAAGGTGACCGAGACCAAGCGACGCGAGACAGGGTAGGTGGAGATCTGCGGAGTCAGCGATATGAGCCAGCGTGTTCATCGTGAGGTCGGCCGAGTCACCATCTGGAGTCGCCCCGACTCCGAAGCCGTCGAGAACCACGATGACCGCGCGCTTCATCACGATCAGGACGCTGCCTCATCGTCGACGAGGCCGCACAGGTGGACCGTCATGTACGTGATCTCCGACTCCGGAACGTCGCGCTGTAGCAAGCGCGAGGCGTCGCGCATCACGGCCGTGACGGCGTCGTGCTCACGCGTGCGGTCGGCGATTTCCTCTGCCGCGACTGCGGACATCGCGATCTCGGGGTCGCCGCGGTTGATACGTGTGAGAGCGATGGCAAGGTGCGTAACGAACTGCGCGGCGTTGTCCTCGGTGAGCGCGAGGTCAAGGGTGGTCGTGAGGTCGGTCAGGCACATCAGGGTCAGCCGGCGGGCCAGGTTGGTGACCTGACCGCTTTCCTCGAGCAGATCGAGTCTCTCGGTGAACTCGGCGGCCAGTTGCGCCTGGGCCGACTTCAGCGATGAGTCACCCATCCTGTCCTCCACTGTGCGCATCGCGGTAGGCGAGGATTTCTCTGATGATGATGGGGATCGCGGCGGCTGTTTGCTCATAGGCGAACCCGAAAGCGATGCGGCCCTCGCCGACGGCGGTGCGCACCCGTTCGTCGGTCACGACCATGCCGGGTGTGCCGACGATTCCGACGAGGTTGGCGCCCAAAATGGCGGTGGCCGCAGCCAGCGCCCCGCCACCTCCAGACCAGCACGTTCCGAGGTAGTAGTCGGCCTGTCCCTTCTTGATCAGGCGAGCACCCTGCATGTCACCGAGAGCGGCCGCCTCGACGCGACCACCTCCTGCATTCGTGGCGAGCTCCGCCATGGAAGGTGCATCGACACCTGCCACGACGACGCGGACGAGCCGTTCCTTGGTCATCGGTTCTTCCTTCCCTGTGGCTTCCTGATGGACGTGCGGTGAGTGTTGTCGCCTGGTGGATGGCAGCGGGTGGACAACGTGACGTCATCACCTGATGCTACGTTCTACCCGTGACGGACCTCGGGATCGATCATGATGCGCGGTTGCCCTACTACGAGCAGCTCAAGCAGTTGATCGTTCGCGAAATCGCTCGCGACAGCCTCGAGCCCGGCCATCTCATGCCCTCCGAGGCCGAGATGTGTGCGCGCTACGAAGTCTCGCGCACTGTGGTGCGCCAGGCCGTCGGCGAACTCGTCAACGAAGGCGTTCTGCAGCGCCGGCGTGGCAAAGGCACCTTCGTCGCCAAGCCCAAGTTGTCCGAGCAGTTCATGGAAAGCACGGTCGGCTTCTTCGAAGACATGACCAGCCACGGGCACTCTGTGTTGAGCAGCGTCCTGTCGGTTGACCGCGTCGAGGTCGTGGGTCGGGCGCGTGAGTTGATCGGCGCCTCTCCCGGTACCCACTGCATCGAGATCGTCCGGCTCCGAGCAGTTAATGACGAGGTCGTCGCGTTCACGAAGTCCTACATTGTGCGCGACGACGAGACCATGCTCGAACAGTTGCGCGGCACCGACCTTTCCACGGCGTCGCTGTACCGAATCCTCGCCGACCAGTTTGGCCTGCGCATTGACACAGGTCATCGTTCCATCGAGGCCGTCGCTGCGTCGGGCATGCTGAGCAAACTGCTGGAGGTCGGCTCGGGCGAACCGCTGCTCTACATCGAGTCGGTGGCGCGGAACAGTGCGGGCGAGGTCATCGAATGTTTTCTTGCCTGGCACCGGGCCGACCGGATGCGCATCGAAATGAACGTCGTGCGCGACAGCCGTCACTCGGCGGGCGCCTCCCTTAACCACGGCTGACAGCGTCACGACCCACCTCGCGACCTGACACCATGCCGGCGATAGATGCCAGTGATGTGAACACGGCGGGCGACATCTCGATCCCGAATACTTCTGCGATGACCTCGGTCCAGCCGTGGAGGAAGTACCGCCACCCGTCGGCCACGATCAGGCCCCGCTCGGCCTCCTGTGCCCTCGCGATGTCAAGGAAAGCCAACTCGCCGCGGTAGTTAAGGTCCCAGGTCACGGCACCGCGCGGAAATTGCACGTCGGGCCCGATGGGCGAGCCGGGCAGGTCCTTGCCCATCCCGGTCGCGTTCACAATCAACGATCCTTCGGCCGACGCCGATACCAGTGCCCCTGCCTGCTGGGGGTCGCTGATCTCGACGAGTTCAAGTTCGGCCCGAATCTGGAGTTCGCTCAGCGCCTCACGTGACACGGCCAGGCGCTGCGGATTGCGATCAACGAGTACGACTCTTCGCGGTTGATCCGCGCCGTTGAGAAGGGCTGTCGCCAGTGCCAGGCCCGCGCCACCCGCGCCGAGGCACACTACGTCTCGCTCGCCACCACGCCACGGGTCTTCGCCGAGGAGGTGGGTATAGGCCTGACGCGCGGTGATCGGGTCTTTCGCCCACCCGATCAAACCTTCCTCACGCACCGCAATACACGAGATCTCTCGACACAGTTGGGACCAGGAGTCGAGTACCGAGAAGCGGCTCGCTGCGTGGTCCCAGACGGCCGCCTTGTGGGTGGTGACCAGCGCTCCGGCGGCGCTCGGATCGGCGGCCAGTGTGTCGATGACCGCGCGCACATCGTCGGGGCGGGCCGCGACGGGCAGGTCAACGCCGTGCATCTGGGCGGACAGGCCAAGTGCCTCAGCCCAGGCCGGGAAGATGGTCATGATGCCGGAGGAAGCCGTGGAGACACCGATGAAGTAAAGCCGCTTCACCCTGTCCCTCCGCTTTCTCTCGTCATCATGTTGTCACTACGTTATGATAAGTGCGGTGATGGGTCAAGAGTTCGTTCGAACTGTGCTCGGTGATATTCCGCCCGCAACTCTCGGGCTGACCCTGTGCCACGAACATCTCGTGACGGCTCCCGCCCCTCGGCTTCGTGATCACGATGATCTGCTCCTCGATGACGAGGTGCGGGCGATCGACGAACTCGCGATCTACCGTTCAGCAGGTGGCGGCACCCTCGTCGAGGTCACGGTTGCCGAGTTCGGTCGTGACGTGGCAGCGCTCGCGCGCATCTCGCAGGCCTCCGGAGTGCATGTCGTGGCCACCACCGGTCACGTATCGGTGGACTACTGGTCGGGCGTGCTCGACATCGAGCATCGCGGAATTGACCAACTCCTCGAGGAGATGACGGTCGAGCTGACCATCGGAATCGGTACGACAGGCATCCGGGCGGGCGTGATCAAGGCAGGCAGTTCGCGCGACGTCGTCACCGCCGCCGAGGCTCGAGTTCTCACTGCCGCCGCGGGCGCTCAGATGGTCACCGGTGCGCCCATCACCACCCACACCACGGCCGGAACTATGGCCGTTGATCAAGCGCGCCTGCTCACAAGTGCGGGCGCCGATCCGCGTCGCGTCACACTCGGCCACCTCGACCGCGAACTGAACTTTGCCGAGCATCGCGCCTTGGCGCGCGACGGGTTCACCCTCGGCTACGACTGCGTGTCGAAGGACTGGTACGAGCCGGACTCCGCGCGGATCGAGATGATCCTTCGTCTCGTCGACGAGGGACTGGTCGACCACATCACGCTCTCTGGCGACCTTGCCCGGCGCAGTTCGCTGGTGTCGTGGGGTGGTGGACCTGGCTACAGCTACATTCCGTGGCGGTTCGTGCCGTGGCTTAGGCGCGAAGGCCTCGACGACGAGGCGGTGCGACGAATTACCGTGGACAACCCGGCACGTTTGCTCACCTGGCACAGCCCGCCAGACGTCGAGGACTGAGCCCTCAGGCCTCGGGGGTGGGGCGGTAGATGGGGCCGCGGGCGATGACGACGTCGAGGATGCCGTCTTCGAGGTAGGCGTCGGCTTCGTCGGGTAGGGCTGGTTGACGCATGGGTACCGGGCCTGGGTAGCCCAGTTCACGTCGTACGCGGGGGTT
>WLOZ01000299.1 GCA_009699025.1 Actinomycetota bacterium | reverse complement strand
GCCCGCTCAGGTAGGGGCGATCCAGAGACCACCACGCTGATCACCTCAGCGGTGCTCGCAGCCGCGTGCCTCGGCGTGGTGCGAGCGATCCCCGACAGGCACGATGTTCCGCTGGCCATCGCTACTGCGCGCACGGCCGCCTACCTGATCGGCGGCGGCGCAGCCAACGCCGCCGCAGTGATCGGCACCGACAAGGTGGTTCGCCGCACGCTCGGTGACCGCAATCCCATCGAAGTCATCCTCATCGCCAGCGCCGTTGGCTCGATCGTGTCAGCCGTGAACGTGTGGCAGCGAGACAGGCGAGCGGCCCGCCTGGGGGAGACAGACCGACATCATGTCGAGCACCCCGATGGCCTGATCGGAACGATGCGCGCCCTAGGCATGGGATTCGGCGGTGGAGCCGCGATCCTCGCGCTCGCCGGTGCCGAGTTCGCCATCGCTGAAGGCGCCACCCGCTCGGCCAGCGCCCTGCTGGGGCGCGGTCGAACTGTCACACCACTGATCGGCCACGCCGTCGCCTTCGGGACTCTGGGAGCTGCCGGACTCTACGCCCTTCGAACGGTAACCCGACGCGTCGAACGTGCAGACGACATCGTCGAGCCCGCCTACCCCGAGCCACCACAGAGCCCGCACGTGACGGCCGGTCCGGCGAGCGTGGTCAGCTTCGACCACATCGGCAAGGAAGGCCGCCGATTCGTGCTGATGACCCTGACGCCCGCTGAGATCGAGGCAGTCATGGGAGAGCCTGCCATGGCTCCAGTACGCGCCATCGCCGGTTACGAGTCGACCTCGTCGATTGACGAGCGCGCTGCTCTTGCCCTCGAGGAGCTCGAGCGGCTTGGCGCCTACGAGCGCTCGATGATCGTCGTGGCCTCGCCCACGGGCGTCGGGTACGTCAACTACTCGTTCGCTGAGGCGGTCGAGTACCTCACCCGCGGCTCGTGTGCGATCGTCGTGCCCCAATACGCGCTCGTGCCCAGCGCGCTCGCCCTCGGTAAAACCAGTGCGGGCAGCCACCTGCACAAGCTGGTGCTCGCGGGAGTTCGAGACCGCATCGCCACGATGCCCCAGCATGCGCGCCCGCGCCTCGTCCAGTTCGGCGAGAGCCTCGGCGCCGAGGTCGCACTCGACGTGGCTTCGCGCACGACAGTCGACTTCGACCTGCTGGGCCTCGACCATGGCCTCTACCTCGGCACCCCATTTCGCACCAAGCTATGGCAGCGCTGGTCGGCCCATCCTGGGGTGGCCGACCCTCTCGGAATCCTCGGGCTTGTCTCCCGGGCCGACGAGATCGGCCTCACGACGTCGCCGGTAGCGCGACACGTGCAGATCGTTCACCACGACGACCCCATCAACAAGTTCTCGTACGACGCCGTGGTGCGCACGCCGTGGTGGATGGGCCCCCCCGACACCCGACCCCTCGGGGTTCCACGGGAGACACGATTCCGGCCGATCACGACCTTCATCATCAACCTGGTCGACCTCAAGAACGGCATGAATTCCAAACCCGGTGACTTCGTGAGGCAGGGCCACGACTACCGCATCGAGCTGCGTGAGGCGGTGCAGCGCGCCTACGGGCTGGCAGCCACGCTGGAACAGGAGGAGGCCATCGAGTCAGCCCTGCGCAGCCGCGAGCGTGAGTGGGCCGCCCGCCGCATGGTGGCCCGCCGCTTCGACAAGGCACGCACCGCGGTGCTCGCTCAGCTCGCGTCATGGGGGGTCGACACAGAGTCTCTTGATACTGACTGGCTATCGGTAGTGGCGTCAGGCAACCTCGACGCACTCAGCCGGCCCCGTGGATCGTCGTCGCCCGCCTAGTCACGTACCGGCGCGAGTAGTGGCCCCCGAGGGCCCTCGGGACGGGCTAGTGCGTGACGTCAGGGTTCGTGCCCTGCAGCAGCGCCTCGACCTCTGTCGCGCGGTACCGGCGGTGCCCCCCCAGCGTGCGGATACTTGCAAGTTTCCCAGCCTTGGCCCAGCGGGTGACCGTCTTAGGGTCAACCCTAAACATCGCCGCCACTTCGGCTGGTGTAAGCAGCCGCTCAGGATCAGTGGGATTGACCGATCTACCAGACATCGACGCCTCCTTAGGTGCCACGACCTGAAGTCCCGCGTGAGCGACGACGCTCCGCAACCTGACCGCACACCATTGTAATTATTCTGACATCTTCAACCCCGCTGTTGCGCGCACTAGAGCGAATATGGCGGACCCGGGTGAGGAATACAACCGATCTGGGTTAGGCTGAAGCCCTGAGTTTCGGTTGCCGGGCATTTGAGTCACTCTGCCTCAACGCGTGGCTGGCCGGCGCAGTACGGATACAGTCCATTCAGCACCGAAAATCTGTCCAATCGCTCCGGGTTATCCAGGATCAGGGGGTCGAGCCATGGGGCGCGGCCGAGCAAAAGCCAAGCAGACCAAAGTGGCACGCCAGTTGAAGTACGGCGGCCCAGAAACCGATTTCGATCGGCTGCAGGCGGAACTCGCTTCCAAGTCGGGTCACACGTCACCTGGCTCGTTTCAGGGTGCGACCACTACTGACGAGGCTGACGATGATGACGACGGCTCAGAGGGTTCAGATGACGAGTAGCACTGCGCCTCACGCGTAGGCCCACACTCACTCGCTTCTACTACTCACCCGCGGGGCTACGTGCTGATCGGGTGAGACCCGATCACGAACGCCGCCCCTCCCCCGCCGCCCTTTGCCGTAGCGTCACCTATTTCGCCGTTGGCCCGGTCGCGCACGGCTCCGCAGACCCAGGCATCGACCCCCCGATTGGCGAGGCGTCGGAGAGTCACGTCGACCGAGTTCGGGTGCAGCAGCGCCACCATGCCGATACCCATGTTGAAGGTGCGCTCGAGTTCTTGCTGGTCGACCCCGCCCAGCGAGCCGATGAGCCCGAACACCGGCTGGGGCAGCCAGGTGGAGCGATCGACCTCGACGGCCAAATTGGCGGGGAGGATCCGGGCCAGGTTGGCCGCTAGGCCGCCACCGGTGATGTGGCTGAATGCGTGCACGTCGACCTCGTCGGCGCGCGCGAGGTCGAGAACGTCGAGAGCGTAGATTCGGGTCGGCTCGAGTAGTTCTTCGCCGAGGGTTCGGCCAAGTTCTCCCACCTGGGCATCGAGCGCCAGACCTGCCTGAGCGAACAGCACCTGCCGCGCGAGCGAGTATCCATTCGAATGCAGACCACTTGACCGCATCGCCACCGCGATGTCACCCGCGCGCACGCGATGGGCTCCGAGAAGGTCGTCGGCCTCCACCACCCCCGTGCCCGCGCCAGCCACATCGTATTCGTCAGGGGCCAACAGCCCGGGGTGCTCGGCGGTCTCGCCCCCAACAAGCGCGCACCCCGCCTGCCTACAGCCTTCGGCAATGCCCGACACGATGGCCGCGATACGGGTCGGAACCACCATGCCCGTGGCGATGTAGTCGGTCATGAAGAGCGGCTCGGCTCCGCACACAACCAGATCGTCGACCACCATTGCCACGAGGTCAATGCCGATCGTGTGGTGCACGTCCATGCGTTGGGCGACAGCCACCTTGGTTCCGACACCGTCGGTGGAGGTCGCCAGCAGGGGCTTCCGGTACGACTTCAGAGCCGAGGCGTCGAACAGCCCCGCGAAGCCACCGACCCCGCCCACCACCTCAGGCCGCTGAGCCCGGGCGATGGACTCCTTCATCAGCTCAACAGCGACCTCACCAGCCTCGACATCGACACCGGCTTGGCGGTACGAACCACTCATGGGTGTAACAGGGCGTCGGACGCTCCGCCCCCTGCGAGCAGGGTGCCCAGGCCATCGGCATCGGACACCGACCCGCGCTCGAG
>WLOZ01000298.1 GCA_009699025.1 Actinomycetota bacterium | reverse complement strand
CCGGCGGAGCACCTGTTATCGATTGCGCGGGCTCATTCGTGGTGCCCGGCTTTGTCGATGGGCACTGCCACTTTGAACTCACGTGCACGACCACCGATGGCTGGGTGGCCGTTCACACGCCACCTTTTCACAGCCTCGCCGCTATCGCGGCCGAGATCCGCTCGTCCCTTGACCGCCCCAGCGGTGACTGCGAATGGCTGCTGTGCCGTTCGTCCTTCTCGATGCAGGAGAAGGTGGAGGAGCAACGGCTGTTCACCCGTCACGAGCTGGACGCGATCTCGACCGAGCGGCCAATTGCGGTCTTCGCCAGCCTGCACGTGGCCTCACTCAATACCCCAGCCCTGCGCGAGCTCGGCCTCTGGCATTCCGATGCCGTGCACCCGTTTCATGGTGTGGTGCACCGCGATGAGGCGGGTGTGCCCACGGGAGTTGTGACCGAGGTGTTCATGATGGTTCCGGTTCCGGTGACCGCTGAAGGATTTGAGCGAGCCGTGGTGCAGCATGGGCGCGACCTGTTCAACGCTTCGGGCACCACCACCGTGCACAGCATGCCCGAGAACCTCGGCCAGATTGAGCAACTACGGCGACTGCACGCAGCTGGCACGATGAGCCTCCGCCAGCGCTACTACCTGATCTCACCAGGGGTGGCCACCCTCGACGAGGCCGACGAACTCTCGCGCCTCGATGCCGAGGGCAGCATGTTTCGATTCGGCGGAATCAAGGTTTTCGTCAATGGGTGCGGGCACGACGGTGAGGGTGTTCCCCTCGACGATGTGAAGTGGTCGCAGGAGTCGCTCGACGCCTTCGTGCGCGACGCAGACTCCCGCGGGTTTCAACTGTGGCTCCACTCGCTGAACGCCAACGGCGTACGCATGGCGGCTCGAGCAATCCTCGGCGTGACACCCGACGGCTCCAACCCTCGGCGTCACCGCATCGAGCACGGCGGAGACTTCATCGACCTCGCCGACCTTAGCCTCGTGCAGGCGTCGGGTGCACTGCTGGTGACCACACCCCAATTCCTGCACAGCATGACCAGTGACCCGTCCGGTCCACGCGCCCCCTTGAGAACCCTGCTGGCCGCGGGCATTCGCCTCGTCGGTGGCACCGACAGCACCGGCACAGTGCCGTCGAGCGTCTCTGTTCTCGGAAACGTGGCCACCGCGGTCACTCGGCAGCGACGCGACGGCAGCGCCTTTCATCCCGACGAGGCCATCGATGCGGCGTCCGCTCTCAGGCTGTTCACCAGCGGATCGGCGTTCGGAGGATTCTCCGAAGGCAGCGCCGGGGTTATCGCCCCAGGGTCGTACGCCGACTTTGTGCTGCTCGACCGCGACCCTCTCAGTAGCGACTCAGGTGGCGCTGGCGCCACCGAAGTGCTGGCCACCTACCTCGGTGGAGTTCAGGTGTGGCGGAACCACGGATGAGGGCGGCCAGACTCCTGCCCGGCACCAGCCTGCTCACTCTGGCCGACGTGCCGCAACCGCAGCCTGTCGACGATCAGGTGCTGGTGCGTGTCGTCGGAGCAGGCGTGTGCCACTCCGACCTGCACGTGCTCGACGGTGACTTTGAGCACCTGGTTCAGCGACCCGTGACGCCCGGTCATGAGATCGCCGGTGTCGTGCATGCCCTCGGCCCCCAGGCACATGGCATCGATGTCGGCACACCGGTTGTTGTCATGGTGGGCTGGGGCTGCGGAGTCTGTCTGTGGTGTACGACCGGGCATGAGCAGCTCTGCCGATCTGGACGAGAGGCCGGCTCCACCGCCGACGGCGGATTTGCCGAATTCGTGCTTGTCCCGCACGCTCGACACGTCGTGCCGCTCGGCTCCATCGCGCCGCTCGACGCCACACCGTTTGGCTGTGCGGCTCTGTGTGCCTTCGCCGCGGTGCAGCGAGTGCTCCCATGGCTCTCGAGCAGTGATTGCGTGACCGTGATCGGTGCTGGCGGACTAGGCCAGTACGCCATTCACTATCTGCGCACGCTCAGCGACGCACGCGTTATCGCCGTTGACCGTCGAGACACGGCCGTCGCTCGCGCCCTCGACGTGGGGGCCCACCATGCGCTTCTCGCAGATGGAGTTGAGGCTTCCGCGATTGCCTCCCTGACCGGCCCTGAGGGCTGCCGTGCGGTGATCGACTTCGTGGGGAGTGACCACACGCTCACCCTCGCTGCCACCCTCGCTGGCACCCGCGGAGTTATCGCCCTCCTTGGGCTTGCCGGCGGCACGTTGGCGTACGGCTTCGAAAGCCTCGCGCCCGAGGTGACACTCACCACCGTGGTCGCAGGTACTCTTGCCGATCTGCACAATGTTGTGCGGTTGGAGCAGCGTGACCCACTGGCAATACCGCTCACGACCTACCCACTCGACCATGTGAACCGCGCCCTCGCTGACCTTCGAGCCGGGGTTATCACGGGCCGAGCGGTGGTACTACCCAGATCCATGGAACGAGGGGACGACTCATGACCGAGCTGCCCGCCCACGCACGTGTGGTAATCGTCGGCGGCGGAATCGTAGGGTGCAGCGTGGCCTACCACCTCGCCCTGCGAGGAGTCACCGACGTGGTGCTGCTCGAGCGGTCTGAGCTCACCAGCGGAACAACCTGGCATGCGGCTGGCCTTGTCGGCCAACTCCGCGCTACTCACAACCTCACCCGCCTCGCCCAGTACACCACCGAACTCTTCGCCACCCTCGAAGCCGATACCGGCCAGGCGACTGGCTTCCTGCAGCGCGGCTCCGTGAGCGTGGCCACCACCGAGGCACGATTCGAGGAGCTCAAGCGCGGGGCGTCGATGGCGCGTGTGTTCGGATTGGCCGTCAACGTGATCACCGCGGGCGAGGTCAAGGAGATGGTGCCGCTCGCCAACGTCGACGACGTCGTGGGGGGCGTTCACCTTCCAGGTGACGGCGTTACGAATCCGGTCGACACCACCCGCGCCTTTGCGAAGGGCGCACGCGCGCGGGGTGTCATCATCCGCGAGCACGCGCGCGTCGACCGCATCCTCACCGAGCACGGACGCGCTGTCGGCGTGAGCTACCTCCTCGACGGCGACGACGGTGCGGCAGGCGAGGTTCGCGAGCTGCGCGCCGACGTCGTGGTAAACGCGGCCGGCATGTGGGGGCGCGAGCTTGGTGGCCCTGCCGGAGCGGTCGTTCCACTGCATGCGGCCGAGCACTTCTACATCGTCACCGAGGAGGTCGACGGCATCTCACCGAGCATGCCCGTGCTGCGCGACCCCGATGGCTGCGGCTACTTCAAGGAAGACGCCGGCAAGCTGCTGGTGGGCTGGTTCGAGCCGGTGGCCAAGCCCTGGGGAATGCGGGGCCGCGACGGCACTGGCGGAATTCCCGAGGGCTTCAGTTTCGGGACCCTCCCACCGGACTTCGACCACATCGCCCCGCTGGTTGAGTCGGCCATGCGCCGCATGCCCCTGCTGGCCGATACCGGAATCCGGCTGTTCTTCAATGGCCCCGAGTCGTTCACACCCGACGACCGTTATTTGCTCGGAGAGTCACCCGATGTCAAGGGGCTCTTCATGGCGTGCGGCTTCAACTCCATCGGAATTCAGTCATCGGGCGGAGCAGGCACAGTACTCGCTGACTGGATCGTCGACGGGTACCCACCAATGGACCTGTGGGACGTCGACGTGCGACGCATGATGCCGTTTCAGCAGAACGCCTCGTACCTGCACGACCGCACGGTTGAAACCCTGGGCCTCCTCTACGACATGCACTGGCCGTACCGGCAGCCGGTGACTGCGCGCGGAGTACGCCGCTCGGCGCTGCACGACCGCCTCGCCGCGAGAGGCGCCTGCTTTGGCGAGACCGCGGGG
>WLOZ01000297.1 GCA_009699025.1 Actinomycetota bacterium | reverse complement strand
TGATGAGCTCAGCCTCGGCTGCGGTGATTTCTGGGGTGTGGTCGAGCAGTGACATGCCCTCAGAGTAGGGGCGTGCGATGCTGGCCACATGAGCAGCCTCGATGCCGAGTTCAACGTGCTCGACGGGCCACTTGAGCCCTGCGGCACAGACCCTGTGACCGGGTTCTACCGCGATGGGTGCTGCAGCACCGGTCCCGACGACCTGGGCAGCCACACCGTCTGCGCGGTGGTGACCGCCGAGTTCCTCGAGCACCAGCGTCGCGTCGGCAACGACCTCATCACCCCGTTGCCCCAGTACCAGTTTCCCGGCCTCACCCCCGGCGACCGCTGGTGCGTGGTGGCGGCCCGATGGTGGCAGGCCTACCGCGACGGCGCACCCGCGCCCGTGGTGCTGGCGTCGACCAACCGGCGAGCGCTCGAGATCGTGCCGCTCGAGGCACTGCGCTCGTGCGCGGTAGACGTTCCTGACGACCTCGGCTCACTCGCCGCCGAGTAGCGACTCGGGCGAGCCTCAGCAGTCGACCGGCGCGAGCGCGCCAGTGGCCACGTCGTAGAAGGCACCGGCCACCGTGACGCCGGCGGGCAGCAGCGGATAGCTGCGGATGCGGATGACGTCGGTGATGAGCGCGTCGAGCGGGTGCGACGTGGTGCGGAACTCCAGGCTTCGGGTGTCGACGCCGTGCTCGGCCGCGATGCGCGCGTGGATGTCGGCCTCGTCGTTCTTGCTCATGGCGCAGTCGGTGTGAGGCATCACCAGGATGCGGCGCACGCCGAGCAGGTAGGTGGCGAGAACGAGGGTGCGCAGCACGTCCTCGGTGACCCTGGCCCCCGCGTTGCGCAGGATCTTGGCGTCGCCGAACTCCATTCCCACGATCGCGAGCGGCGAGATTCGCGAGTCCATGCACGTCACGATGGCAAGCCCGCGCTTGGCGGTGCCGGTCAGGCCGGGGGCCTCGAAGTCCTCAGCGAAGAGGGCATTGGCCTCGAGCACGTCGGTGAAGTCCGCCGTGGGGAAGGGCTCGGGAACCGCCGTGCGTGCGAGGTGATGCCGCTGCTCAGTCACCCACGCAGTCTATCCGGGCCTCCGGACTAGTGCGCCGCGACGACCTCGGGCACGTCGTGCACCTCCATGTCGGTCTTCGACATGCGCACCAGCGACACCCAGACCACGCCCGCCACAGCCAGGATCACGGCACTCCACGTGAATGCGCGCGTGAAGCCCTCGACGATCGCTTCGGGCGTGGGTCCCTGAGTCTGGTTGGCCACGATGTAGGCGGCGGTCGCGGAGGTCGCGATGGTGTTGAGGAAGGCCACACCGATCGCGCCGCCGATCTGCTGGCTGGTGTTAAGCACCGCCGACGCGACTCCGGCGTCGTGGTTGCCCACCCCGAACAGCGCGGTTGCCGACAGGGGCACGAACACCAGTCCCATGCCCAGGCTGAGCAGCATCATGTACGGGAGGACGCCGGTCACGTAGGGGCTGTCGGGGCTCAGCTGGGTGAAGCCGATCATTCCGAGCGTGGCCAGCATGAAGCCGCCGAATGTCACGAACCGAGGCCCGAACCTGGGCAGCAGCTGGCTGGCGACGCCGGCGCTCACCACGATTCCGGCCGAGAACGGCAGGAACAGCAGGCCTGACTTCAGGGGTGAGTACAGCAGCACGGCCTGGAAGAAGTACGTGAGGAAGAGGAACATGGCGAACAGCCCGATGCCCGTGAAGAACGAGGCCAGGTAGGCGCCGCCACGGTTCCGGTTGGTGAGGATGGCCACCGGCAGCAGCGGGTGCGACGAGCGGCGCTCGATGAGCATGAAGGCGACGAGCAGCAGGACTGCCGCACCGAGGTAGGTCAGCGTGCTCGAGCCGGTCCAGCCGTCGGAGGTCGCCTTGGTGATGCCGTACACCAGCGACACGAGGCCGAGAGTGGCGGTGATGGCGCCGGGGATGTCATAGCGCGTGTCTCCGGTGGCCCGCGAGTTGCGCACGTAAGGAACGGCGAGAGCCACCGCGATGAGCGCGATCGGGACGTTCACGAGCAGGCACCAGTGCCACGTCGCGTACTCGGTGAGCACGCCTCCGAGCACCAGTCCGATGGCCGCGCCTCCGCCCGACAGCGCGCCATACACACCGAAGGCGCGCGCCCGCTCCTTGGACTCGGTGAACGTCACCGAGATGAGCGACAGCGCCGCCGGAGCCAGCAGCGCGGCGAACACGCCCTGCAGCGCACGCGCTGCGAGGAGCTGGCTCGCCGTGACGGCGAAGCCGCCGAGGGCCGACGCTCCGGCGAAGCCGAGCAGGCCGATGATGAACATCTTCTTGCGCCCGGCGTAGTCGGCGATGCGGCCGCCGAGGAGGAGCAGCCCGCCGAAGGCGAGGGTGTAGGCCGTGACGACCCACTGCCGATCCGCGTCGGAGATACCGAGGTCTGCCTGCATCGAGGGCAGCGCGACGTTGACGATTGAGGCGTCGAGCACCACCATTAGCTGCGCGATGGCGATGACCATCAGCGCCTTCCACCTGAGCGGGTCCGGGCCCGTCACTGTCGGATCAGCGGGGGCAATGGAAGACGAGGTCATGTGATTCCTGACGTGGAGGGCTACCGGGGGGATCGCCCCCGGACTGCTTAGTTGATTGTTCAATCACCCTATCAGCGGAACGCTACCTGTGCGAGTTGGCCTGTCACGGGGGTTCCAGCACGTGACGGAGACGACAGACGTCGGGCCCTTGCCCGAGTGATACTGAATTGTCCGGTCACGGCCACTCGGCCAGGGCCACGAAGGTGGGAGCGCGCCATGGTGTCGATTCGCACGGGACGGATGCTTGCGATCACGGGAACAGTGGTGGTGATGGTGGCTGGCTTCGACGGTCTGACGTTTGCCACTACCGGCCGAAGCATGCTGCTCGGATCCCTCAACTCCGCTAACCACACCACGGCACTCACCGGCGTGGGCAGCGGCCCGGCACTGGCCGTCGCTAAGGCCGCCGGTGCCGGAGCGCCCCTCAGCATTACGGTTCCGGCCTCCCAAGTCGCCACGAGCCCACCCTTGAGCACCAACGCCAAGGGCAAGGTCGCCAACCTCTACGCCGCGCGAGCTGGCACCGCAGATAACGCCACCACACTCGGTGGCAAGTCGTTGGCTCAGATCCAGAGTGGCGCCAAGGGCAGTTCCAGCATCGAGACCGTCTCGGTGACAGTGACCGCCTATGCCGGTGCCACCACCTACCAGTACGCCTGGTGCCCGGCGGGCAAAGTCGCGACAGGTGGCGGGTACTCAGACTCCTACTCCGGCGACGTGGTGCGGGCGTCGTTTCCGAGCAACAACGGCGACCCCGGCGTGCACCCCTCGACGAATTGGCGAGTCGGCATCGACAATCCGACTGGTGTGGACCATCAGTTCGGCATCTACGTGGTCTGCCTGTCGTAAGCGACTCAGCAGGCTGTTCACACCCACCGTCAGGCTCCGAATGGCCGTCGACGATGGCCGCCGATCAGTGAGCTACCCGTGCGAGTTGGCGTAGTGCGCGGCCAGCGGGTCGCGGCCGAAGTCGCGGCCCGGGTCGCGCCACACGGTGTGCACGTGGTTCGCGCCGCGCTGGGTGTTGTCGTACTCGGCGAGCAGCGACGGGCCCTGCACCCGGTAGTAGTGCCCCTGGCCCGGCTCGAGGCCTCCTGCCCACAGGAACGACAGCGAGTCGAGGGCACTGTCGGAGGCGTACTTCTCGCCCTCGTCGCCGGAGAGCGAGTCGGGGAGACGGAGCACGTAGAGGTCGAGCAGCGCCCTGAGCGTGTCGCGCTGATCGGCCCGCAGTCCCGAGGCCGACAGCCCCCGCGGGGCCATCGTGAGCCGCACCGG
>WLOZ01000296.1 GCA_009699025.1 Actinomycetota bacterium | reverse complement strand
GTCGAGCATGGTGTAGTCGATGAGCCGGTAGTTGGCCTCGGTGATCGCGTTGTCGATCACCTGTCCGGTGCCACCGGCCACATCGCGCCAGTACACGGCAGCAAGAATCGACATCGCACCGGCGAGGGCCGCGACTCCGTCGGCCAGGGGGTACCCCGAGAGCACCGGTGGGCGATCCTCCGCGCCGGTGATGTACGACAGGCCGGAGAACGCCTCGGCCAGCGTGCCAAATCCTGGCTTGGTTGCGTAGGGGCCGGTCTGGCCGTAGCCCGATGTGCGCAGAATAATCAGGCGCGGGTTCGAGGCGTGGAGCTCTTCGGGCCCCAGCCCCCATCGCTCCATCACACCCGGCCGGTAGTTCTCGACGAGCACATCGAAGTCCTTCACCAGGCGCAGCAGCAGGGCCTGGCCCTCGGGAACATTGAGCGCCAGGGTGACCAGTCGCTTATTACGTGAGAGCCCCTTCCACGCCAACGAGGTTCCCTCGATCTGCGAACCCCAGTGACGCATGGGGTCGCCCGTCACCGGAAGCTCGACCTTGACGACGTCGGCTCCGTAGTCGGCGAGATAGGTGGCCGCCCACGGACCCGCCATCATGGTGGCGACATCGAGCACTCGCAGGCCCTCAAGCGGTCCTTTGCCCGCCGAAGCGCGCTCGAGTGTGCTGACGTCGAGCGGCGGAATTTCACTCACTGGGTGCCTCCTCAAGAGCACTGACCAAACCTGGAAGCCGTTCGTGCCACGTCGTGTCGCGCTGGTAGGCGTCTGCGACCTGGAATAGTCGCGCCTCACACCACGGAGCAGCGCTGAGTGCGACTCCGACCGGAAGATCAGAGTCGGTATTGAAGCCGATGGGGAGGGTGAGCGTGGGGCCGGCGTGAAGGGCCCAGGGGTACGTGATGCGACCGAGCGCCTGAGTCTGTGCCCTCGAGTCGTAGCCCTCGGCGAACGGAACGTCGATGGGCACGACCGGGGTCACGATGACATCAACTTCTGCGAACACCTGTCCGAGGCCGTGGCGATACCGCTGACGCCAGTCGAGCGAGCGAACGAGGTCTACCGCTCGCACATCGAGACCCGCGGAAACGCGACCGTGGACGTCGGGCGAGAAGTGGTGGGGACTCTCACCAAGACGGGGCTCGTGCAGCGAGGCCCCTTCGCTCTGCACAATTCGGGTCCAGTGCTCAAACGCTTGCGCCTGACCGAAGTCGGCCACCGGCACGAGCTGGCCTCCCTGCGCCTTCAGCCAACTCATGAAACCGTCGATTCGATCGGCCACACCCTGCTCAAGGTCATCGAAGAAAAACGACTCGGGCACACCGAAGACAACGCCATCGAGCGGAACCCCGATCAGGCTGGTGGCCGGCATGGCAGCCCCGGCCAGCGAGTACGGATCGGCCGGATCGTGCTGAATGAGCGCCTCGGTCAACCGGGCCGCGTCGCTAGCGAGCACAGCCATGGGTCCGACGGCGTCCTGGGTGTAGGCCACGGGGTACACACCGCGGTTCGAGATGGCTCCGAAGGTCGGCCTCAAGCCGACCACGCCGTTCAGCGCCGCCGGAACGCGCACTGACGCTCCGGTGTCGGTTCCGAGGGCCGCCTCGCACATGCGCGCAGCGAGGGCCGCTCCGGATCCCCCGCTCGAGCCTCCGGGGATCCGATCGGTATCCCACGGGTTTCGGCAGGCACCGTAGGTGGCGTTCTGGGTTGTCGCACCCCAGGCCAGCTCAGCCATGTTGAGCTTGGCGATCACGACCGCACCCTGAGCCTTGAGCAGTTCGATGCAGCCCGCATCGGCCGTGGCGACATTGTCAGAGAGGAAGGCCGCACCCGCGGTTGTCACCACACCTGCCACGTCGATGTTGTCCTTGATTCCGACGAGCAATCCGTGCAGCGGCCCGAGGGGCTCGCCTGCCGCGGCACGGCGATCGCACTCTTCGGCAACGGTCCGCGAGGATTCAATCCACGTGATGACGGCCCGAAGCCCACCGTCGAGGGCCGCGAATCGCGCGCGCGCTCTGTCCCAGCGCTCGACGCAGGACTCACCGGACTCACCGGATTGGCTCACCACACCCCCTCAGGGATTAACTCCATGCGACGTCCGGAGTCTTTGGATTGTATGCAACAGCATCTGAATGGTCAATGGCGACACTGGCGGTGCCCCCGCCACACGACGAGGAGACCGGAGGAAATCAGTCGTACGTGACGGCACTATGTACACAATCGCGATGGTACCTTCGGAAGACATCCGCTGAGGCACCGCCTGAGCATGCGCCTTTCCCACCATCCCCCCACCATCCCCCCACCGTGACCCCGACAGGAACCCCATGAGCGAAACGAGCCCGCTGCTACTACCCACCGCGATGCGCGTGGTGGAAGTGGGTATGCGCGATGGACTGCAGTCGGTGCGCTCAACGATCGCCACCTCCGACAAGGTGCGCCTAGTCGAAAGCATGATCGACGCCGGAGTGACCGAGATCGAGGTGGTCTCCTTCGCGCATCCCAAGGTGCTTCCGCAGATGGCCGACGCCGAGAAGCTGCTGGCCTCGGTCCCCCGCGTGCCCGGGGTCAGCTACCGAGGTCTGGTGCCCAACGCTCGGGGAGCGCAGCGCGCGCTCGATAGCGGTGTGGATGTGATCACCGCCCTCACCTGCACCGATCCCGACGTCACAATGATCAACCAACGGCGCACCCACGACCAGATGTGGGATGAGCTCGACGAGATGGTGGAGATTTGCGGATCAACGCCGCTCACGGTCGCGATCGTCATGTCGTTCTTCGCCTACGGAACGGGGGTTGTCTCGCCCGAGAAGCTCGACGCCTTCGTCGACCGCATTGTCGCGGCGGGGGTGAGCAGCATCTACGTCGCCGACTCCGCTGGACTCGCCGATCCGCGTCAGGTACACGATGCCCTTCGTCGACTCAGAGTCAGGCACCCCGACCTAGCCATCGGAATCCATTTGCACACGCGCGGCGGTTTCGCGCTGGCCAACACACTGGCCGCCCTCATCGCCGGTGTCGACTGGATCGAGGGCGCCTTCTGTGGCCTCGGCGGCGACCTGTGGCTGCCGGGCGACAACGACGTGCTGGGAAACCTTCCGACCGAGGACCTCGTGGCCATGCTTCAGTACATGGGCGTCAGCACCGGTGTTGACCTCGAGCGTTACGCGCAGACCGTGCATCTGGCGGAGTCACTCACCGGAATTCCGACATTTGGGCACTTCACTCGCGGAGGATCGCGCCGGGAAATGGAAGAGATCGTGTGGTCGGAAATTCTGGCACAGCCGGGCAAGGAAATCCCGCCCACGTCCTCGTGACAAGGCCCGTATCAGAGGCTGATTTCTGCTGCTCGCCTCTCGCTCGACCGCTACCATGTGGCCCGTGGCGCAAAGTGGCGAGAGAGCAGCAGACCGCGCGTATCACCTACTTCGCCGCGAAATAGTCGCCGGAACAATCCCCGCCGGCTCTCACCTTGCCGAAGCGGAACTTGCCACTCAGTACGAACTCAGTCGCACACCAATCCGCGAGAGTCTGCGGCGACTGCAATCCGAGGGCCTCGTTGAGGTGATCCCCCACCGAGGGGCACGCGTTGTCGACTGGAACAGTTTCGATGTTGAAGGCATCTACGACCTGCGCGCCCTGGTCGAGGGATTTGTGGCACGGCGTGCAGCCACTCGGCTCAGCCCCGGCCAGGTCGATCACCTCGAGAGCCTGTGTGTCCAGATGGAAGAGCTCACCGCTCGGGCCGACTTTGCCGACGTCGAGACCATGAGTGGGTTCGCCTTTCTCAACGACCAGTTCCACGGTGGGGTGGCAGAGGCCTCGGGGGCCGACTACGTCATCCCCGCGCGCAATGTGCTCGTCGTACTTCC
>WLOZ01000295.1 GCA_009699025.1 Actinomycetota bacterium | reverse complement strand
GCGCGACCCCCGGTGGCCGTACTGGTCGTGCCGGGCAGCGGCGCGAGTTCTGTTGACGCCACGATCACCGCTGAACCCGACCGCGAGGGCAGCAGGCCGAGAACTCCCGCCCCGCCCACCACCAGAGCGAGAGCGGCCGCCACCGCCACCAGCGGCCACCATCTCCGGGCGTGACGCGCGGGGCGAAGCTCGACCACGCTGCCGGCAGAGTGGGGTACGTCGGTCGCGTCGGTGTCAGCAACGAAGGCCAACGCAGCGATGCGGCCCCACACATCGGGGCTCGGGCCGGGCACCTCGACGACGCCCAACCGGGCAAGGGCGACCACGTCGGTGAGCGAGGCGAGCTCACTCTGACAGCCGACGCAGGAGTTGAGGTGGGCGACGAGGTCGGCGTCGTCGACGGGCTCACCCAGCGCCATGAGGGCGAGAAGATCAGGGTCACAGTGCGGCACGGTTCACCTCCAGTCGGGTGCGCAGGCGCTCGAGCGAGCGTCTGATGTGGCTCTTCACGGTGCCCAGCGGTAGGTCGAGGTGCAGTGCGATCTGTTGGTGTGTGAGGTCGGAATAAAAGGCTAGTCGCATGATGTGGCCGGCCGGGTTGCCGAGGCTATCGAGCTCCTCGGCCAGAAGCACCCGGTCGACCACGTGGTCGTGGTGGCCGTCAACACCCTGCTCGTGCTCGTCAACCGCTAGCGCGAGGGTGTGAGGCGTTCTGCCCTCGCGCCGATAGTGGTCAGCGATACGTCGCCGGGTGATTCCGAGCAACCACCCCGGCAGTGACCCTGCGCCCGGGTCGTAGCTCGCCCGCGAGTTCCACGCCGATACGAACACCGCCTGGGTCACGTCGTCGGCGTCGGCGGGCGTGGGCACCGACTTCAGCGCCACGCCGTGCACCAGCCGAGACCAGCGGCGGTAGCACTCTTCCAGCGCCGCCTCGTCACCCACGGAGAGGCGAGCCCCGAGCTCGTCGGGACTCGCCTCCTCCATGCACCGATCTTCACACACATCAGTCGATACCAACACTCGTGGAAGCGTGGGTCAGCAGGTCAAGCCCTTGGGGCAGTTGGCAGGGTTGTACGGAGCCGGGTCGATGTCGACGGGCAGGATGACCCGGTTGATCACGTGGGCGATCTGCTTGTTGCCCTTGTTGATGTCGACCACGATTACCCGTGCATTGAGGAACTGACGGGCCGTGTCGTAGAGCGCGATCTGCCCGTGCACCATGCGGAGCGATACCTGCGAGCCGGAGAACATCGAGAGCGTGGCCCTCGCGTGCGCCGCTGCCATGGCAGCGTGCGAGTTGATGGTGCCCGCGGTGCAGTGGGAGAGCAGAACCGTCTCCACGACGTCAACCGCCGTGGTGCCGCCGCCGATGCTGGTGGCTAGAGTGCCGGCGTACTGGACGACGCCGGTGAACACGTTGGCCTCGGTTCTGATGGTCTTTCCGGTGGCAGCCTCGGCGAAGTACTTGAACGCGAGGTCAGTGGGTGCGAAGCAGGTGAGGGAGTTGCGCCCGTTGGCGAGCTTCTTCACCGGAGAGTTCGGCTTCACAGTAAGCACCGTGGCGACGGCCTTCGTGAGGATGTCGAGATCTGCCCAGTTCTTGTCGAAGGCGGGGTTGGCGACGTTGAGGACCGTTGCCAGCGAACGGGTTCCCATCGACGTGCGATCGATCGGTGCGGCGGAGGCAGGCACGACCGCGGATGCCACGAGTGCCGCCGAGGCCACTCCAGCCACCGCTACAGCCATGAGACGAACACGACGCATGGAAAATCTCCTTATGTCGGAGGCCCCGACTAGGGCCACTCCCCCACTCTGTCGTTAGCACCGGCCCAGGTGGATGCACCCGAAGCAAGAAAACTCTCAGCGGCCCGGATCCTCCGCCGGACCCACGTGGTCGGCCAACCACTCGAGCAGCGGGCGCACTGTGCACCAGTCGCGGCCACCGGAGGTAGCACTCTTCTAGCGCTGCCTCATCACCTAGGAAAAGGCGAGCCCCGAGGTCGTCGGGGCTCGCCTCCTCCATGAACCGATCTTCACACACATCAGTCGATACCAACACTCGTGGAAGCGTGTGTCAGCACACCAGGCCGGGAGGGCACTTACCAGGGTTGTACGGGGCCGGGTCGATGTCGAAGGACACGATCACCCGGTTGATCGCGTGGGCGATCTGCTTGTTGCCGATGTTGATGTCGGCCACGATCACGCGTGGGTTGCGGAACTTCTGCCCGCCGTCGTAGAGCGCGATCTGCCCGTGCACCATGCGGAGCTGTACGTTCGACGTGGAGAACATCGTGAGCGTGGCCCTCGCGTGCGCCGCCGCGATGGCAGCGTGAGAGTTGATGGTGCCCGCGGTGCAGTGGGAGAGCAGGACCCTCTCCACGACGTCAACCGCCGTGTAGCCGCCGCCAAGGCCTGCGGCGAGGGTGCCGGCGTACTGGACGAGCCCGTTGAACACGTTGCCTTCCCTCCTGATGTTCTGCCCAGTGGCACCCTGGTGGAAGTGCTTAAAAGCCAGGTCAGTGGGAGCGAAGCAGGTGAGGGCGTTGCGCCCGTTGACGAGCTTCTTCACCGGCGAGTTCGGCTTCTCCGTGAGCACCGTGGCAATGGCCCTCGTGAGGATGTCGAAGTCTCCCCAGTTATTGTCGAAGGCGGGGTTGGCGACGTTGAGGACCGCTGCCAGCGAACGGGTTCCCATCGCCGTGCGATCGATCGGTGCGGCGGAGGCAGGCACCACTGCAGAGGCAACGAGTGCCGCCGAGGCCACTCCAGCCACTGCTGCGGCCGTGAAACTAACACGACGCATGGAAAATCTCCTTCCGCGGAAGGCCCCGACTGAGCCCACAATCACATTATGTCGTCAGCACCGACCCACGTGGATGCACCCGAAGCAAGAAAACTCTCAGCGGCCCGGATCCTCCGCCGGACCCACGTGGTCGGCCAACCACTCGAGCAGCGGTCGCATCGCTCGCCAGTCGCGCTTCACCGTGGTGAGAGCCTTACGACTGCTGACCCACGGCTCGACCCCGTAGTTCCGCGCCACGGTGATTCGCCGGGCACGCAGCAGGTCCAGCCGAGGGTGGTCGGCGTCGTACCCCTTGGGCTTCGTCGCGAGCAGGTTCATGTCGAATGCGAACGCGCGCGGCACCGCCGCCACCAACAGCTCGAGCTCAACTCCGAAGGGTCCGTCGACTGCCTCGCGATAGCGGCGCATCTGTTCACCGCCCGGCGAGTACCAGCCGCCCGCCACCATGAGCCCCTGCGCCGACACCTGAACGTAGTAGCCCACGGCGTCCTCGAGGGTGACCGTCGCACCCTGATGGGTCTTGATGGGGTCGCCCTTGCTGAACCGCGCATCGTTGTGGGGGCGAAAGAGCTTGGCAGCGCCGAACTCGTCGGCGAGCTCGGAGGTCAGCGCCAGCATCGGAGCCTTCACCAACGACTCGTACTCTCCCTTGTGCTCGGCCCACCACACCTTGGTGTTGTTAGCGGCAAGCCGCTCATAGAAATCAAAGGCCTGAGGGGAAAATCCAGCGAAGTCGGTCATGCCTCCAGCGTGCCAGAGCTTGCGGCGGCCCGCGGAAGCTCCACCCAGAAGGTGCACCCCTGCCCGAGCGTCGACTCCACTCCGATGCGTCCCTGGTGGGCCGCGACGATTCCTGACGCGATCGCCAGTCCGAGACCGCTGCCACCCGTGGCGCGGGCCCGCGCGGCGTCCGCGCGGTAGAAGCGGTCGAACACGTGGGCGGCGTCCTCGGCACTGAGCCCCGGCCCGTGGTCGGCCACCTCGACGCGCCAACAGTCACCCCGCTCAAGCATTCGCACCTGCACATCGCAGCCGGCTGGCGTGTGCTTGCGCGCGTTGTCGAGCAGTGCCCCCACCACCTGGGT
>WLOZ01000294.1 GCA_009699025.1 Actinomycetota bacterium | reverse complement strand
TCGCCTGGTGCAGGGCGAGGCCGGCACAGAAACCTCCTACGGCGATCCCACCGAGGCCGCTCTGGCCTGGCAGCAGCAGGGGGCCGAGTGGGTGCACCTCGTCGACCTCGACGCCGCCTTTGGTCGCGGTAGCAACCGCGAACTCCTGGCGGAGGTGGTGGGCCGGCTCGATATCCCGGTCGAGTTGTCGGGGGGCATCCGCGATGACGAGTCACTCGAGGCGGCCCTGGCCACGGGCTGCGCGCGGGTTAACCTGGGCACGGCCGCACTGGAGGACCCCGACTGGACTCGCTCGGCCATTGCACGCTACGGCGAGCGCATCGCGGTGGGGCTCGACTTACGAGGCACCACGCTCCACGCGCGCGGTTGGACTCGCGAGGGCGGTGACCTCTGGGAGACACTCGCCCGGCTCGACGCCGACGGGTGCGCGCGCTACGTGGTTACCGACGTCGCTCGTGACGGCACCCTCACCGGCCCCAACCTGCACCTGCTGCGCGAGGTGTGCGAGCGCACTGACCGACCCGTGATCGCTTCCGGGGGGGTGTCCTCACTCGAGGACCTGCACCGCATCGCCGAGTTGACGGGTATCGGCGTCGAGGGTGCCATCGTCGGTAAGGCCCTCTACGCGGGCGCCTTCACTCTCCCTGAGGCGCTGGTCGCCGTCGCCCCGCGTCGGAACACCCTCTGACCTGTGGCCGTCGCGATTCGAGTTATCCCCTGCCTCGACGTCGATGCCGGGCGCGTCGTCAAGGGAGTCAACTTCGCCGACCTGCGCGATGCGGGCGATCCGGTGGAGCTCGCGCGGGCCTACGACGCGGCCGGGGCCGATGAGCTCATTTTCCTCGACATCACCGCGTCGTCGGGCGACCGCTCCACCGTGCTCGATGTTGTGCGCCGCACCGCGGAAGAGGTGTTCATTCCTCTCACAGTGGGGGGTGGGGTGCGCGAGGTCGATGACATCGACCGGCTGCTGCGCGCCGGGGCCGACAAGGTGAGCCTGAACACGGCGGCGCTGGCTCGGCCCGAGCTGATCGCGGAGGCCGCTCGCAGATTCGGTGCCCAATGTGTGGTGCTGTCGGTCGACGCTCGCAGGGTGATCGATGGCCCGCCCACCACCAGCGGGTTTGAGGTAACCACCCACGGCGGGCGTCGCGGAACCGGCGTCGACGCGGTGGAGTGGGCGGCCCGGGCCACAGGGCTCGGTGCGGGGGAGGTTCTGCTGAACTCGATGGATGCCGACGGAACCCGTGAGGGATACGACCTCGAGCTGATCGCACTGGTGCGGGCAGCAGTCAGTGTTCCGCTCATCGCCAGCGGCGGCGCAGGAAGGCTGGGCCACTTCGCGCCCGCGGTCGATGCAGGCGCCGACGCCGTACTGGCCGCGAGCGTCCTGCACTTCGGCGACCTCACGGTGGCGCAGATCAAGGACGAGCTACGCGCGGCGCACCACGAGGTGCGCTGAGCAGACCCTCACCTAATCAACCGTGAGCGCGGAGACCAAGCTCGGGTGGAGGGTGGTGGGAAGTGACACCGGCTCCTCGAGCACCGCGGCGACCCAGCCCCGAGGGGCGGCCGCGCCGCGATCGAAGGCGCTTCGGTACCCGGATCCCCCGAGTGTCGCTGGCAATTGGTCACGCAGGTCGCAGACGTCGGGGTCGGACTCCCACCCGGCCGTGACCGACACCGTTGACGACGCGCCGAGCAGTGTGGCCGACCGAGTGGCATCACCGCCCCTTGCTGCGATGAGCGCCAGCCGGATGAGGCACCACTTCTGGTAGCGGTCGTCACCCCGCCGTCGCACGCGCTCGAGCAGCAGCATGATGATGGCTTGAGCCTCGTCGAGATTGCCAGACTCGAGTGCGATATCTGCGAGCGACAGCACATACACGAGGCTGTGTGGGCTGTTCCAGCGCAGCGCCCGATCGGCCGCCTTGCGCGTGTAGCTGGCGCCCAAGGTGAGCTCGCCAGCGCTGACGAGGATCTCGGCCGCCTCGCCGAACGCCGAGATGCTCTCGGCGGAGTCGGCCAGCTCGGCCAGGGCCGCGACGGTGAGGGCCTGGCTCACACCCTCGTCGAGTCCGCGGTGCAGGCGGGTGGCGTGCATGCGTGCGCGGGCGGCCCTCACCCGCAGCGGTGCCTGCTGGGGCTGGCAGGCCGCGGCGGCACTCCAGGCCTGCTCCGACAGGGTGTCGGCGTCGAGGAAGCGGCCCTCCTCGAGCGCGAGGAAGACCGAGTCCACTGCCCACGCGGCCTGTCGCACCGAATCGACGTCGGGCAGCATCGAACGGATGCGCTCGGTGAGGGTCGCGACCGTCTCGGAGTCGGAGGTGGCCAGAGCGAAGCCCAGTCGCGCCCGGTGCAGGTCGTACCGCAGGTCCGGTGACACGTCGTCGGTCATGCCCGACTCGAGGCCTTCGACGAGCAGCGTGTGGTGCTGGTGGTCCAGGTCGGCGTCGATGAGCAGCAGCATGGTCAGGGCACGGGCAGCGGGGTCGGCCCAGGGCTCCTGCCAGGCCAGTGCTGCCAGTGCAGCGGACTGGAGGGCCTGCACCTGCGCCGAGGCCTGAGCGGTGACCGGGATTGCGAGAGGTCGGGTGATCAGCTCCGCCGAGGCACGAGCGAGCGAAGCGCGAATGCGCTCGTGGACGTCGAGCCGCTCCTCCGGCTCGAGGGTCGACCGCACGTAGTCGGCCAGTGATTCCGGAAGAGACACCACCGGGGTCCGAGTGTCGAGGGGTCTCCTGATCAGGCTCCAACGCGCCAGCTCGTCGAGTCCCGTGGCGTCTCGGGCGGGGGAATTGCCGACCGAGGCACTATCGACAGCCAGTGCCTCGGGAGTGTGCGGCGGAAGCTCAGCGAGGGCGCGAAGGACACGCTGCGCAGGGGGAGAGAGTTGGTCCACGGACCAGGCGAGGGACTCCGCGAGCGACCTGTTGCGCCCGCGCGCGTCCCTCCGAGGAAACTCGGCGAGCTCGAGGATGGGTCGATCGAGCAGCAGAGCTGGTCGACCGCCATCGGGGTGGGCCGCGGCGATCTCGATGGCGAGAGGAAGCCCGTCGAACTTCCGCACCAGCGTGGCGACCTCCGGCACCATGTCGTCATCGACCGGGTGGGCGGCCTCGATCGCCCGGAGCAGGTAGAGGCTCACGCCAGGAGTCTTTCTGAGCTCGTCGGGTCCCTGGTTGGCTGAGCCGGCGGCGAGCCCCTCGAGCGAGACGACAACTTCGGACTCGGCGCCGAGTGGGCGTCGACTGGCCGTGAGGACACTCAGCGAGGGCAGGTCATGGGTGAGGTGCTGCACCAGCGGAGTTACGTCGACGTGCTCGCAACTGTCGAGAACGAGGAGGGTCGGTGCCCGGCCGACCGCATCGCGCAGCGACTCCGTCGAGGCGCTACCTGCGATGCCGGCGGTGCAGGCCTCCGTGAGCGCTTCTGACACGACCCGCTCGGCTTCCTCGGGGCTCGACACGGTGGCGAGGTCGACGAGGGCGCTGCGACCTGCGAAGAACGGCGACATCGCCTCACGGATCTCGAGGGCGAGACGCGTCTTGCCCACCCCACCTGGACCGGAGATGGTGACCAGTCGGCGCTCGCTCACGAGGCGGCTGAGTGCGGCAAGTTCGCGCTCGCGGCCGATGAGAGCTCCGTGGAGCGCGGGCCGAGGCGACTCATCGATCACGGCAGCGAGGGGAGTCCAACTCAGGAGAGGATTGCCGGAAAGCAGTTGGGCACGGGCTCGGCGTAGCCCGATCCCCGGTTCGAGCCCCAGACTCGCGACCAGCAGGGCGCGGGCCGATCGGTAGGCCTCGAGGGCCTCAGGTGTGCGGCCGCCGAGGTTGAGCGACTGCATGAGCATCACATGTCGTACCTCCCGCAGCGGCTCCTCGTCGAC
>WLOZ01000293.1 GCA_009699025.1 Actinomycetota bacterium | reverse complement strand
GTGCGCTGCTCCCCGTTCCCGAGGCGCGAATGTGATCCGCTATGTCGTGGTGCTGCGCCGGCGAGCAGACCTCACTCGTGAGCAGTTCCTGCACGTGTGGTTGACCGAGCACCTGCCCATGGCGCGTGCTTTGCCCGGTGTGCGTGCCGTGGCCTTTCATGCGGCGGCGCGTCCCGACAGCGACTACGACGGAATGGGCACCCTCGATTTCGATGACCTTGAGTCGCTCGAGGCGAGCCTTCTCGGAAGCGGCGCGCTGGCCCTGCGCGCCCACACGGCCACGTTCGCCGACTCTGAGGGTTCAGTCCGAATCGTGGTCGAGCTCTAGCTCACCGACACGTCGTCGTAGCGGGGATACAGATCACCGTGGACGGGTCGGAAGCCTGACACGCGGCGGTTCCACGCCCATACGTCATGGGGTGTCACCAGCGGAAGGTAGGGGAGTTCTGCGGCGAACACGCGCTGAACGTCGAGCGCGGCAGCGGTGAGGTCGTCATCAGAGCAGCCACGCAGAAATCGATCGAAGGCCTGATCGAGGGTGGGTACGCTCGCGTACTCCCAGTTGGGGAACGGTGCTGTGCCACTCGAACTGAACCCGATGAGAGCGTCCATCGGATCGGGCCACAGCCACTTCGACAGGGCTGCTCCGTTGCCCTGCTGAACTGCTGAGTAGAAGTCGGCGAACGGGGCAGCGAAGCGCGGCAGAAGCTCGATGCCGATGGATCGAAGGTCTGCTTCCACGCACGCAAACACGGCGCGAAATGATTCGTCTTCCTGCACCACGCACTCGACTGAGAAGCGTGATCCTGCACGCTCCAGCACACCATCGGGTCCGCGGTGCCAACCGAGCGACGAGAGGGTGTGAGCTGCCGCAGCAGGATCGAATGCGGCAGCGAGATCGGCAGTCGGCTCGTAGAAGTCGTGGCCTGCCGGCAGTGGGCCCCAACTGGGCGTCGCCAATCCATCGAAGGCGTCGGTGACAATCTGCCGCCGGTCGATAGCCAGCCCGATGGCTCGGCGCGTGCGCACATCGTCGAAGCCCAGGTCGCTCCGCCTCCAGTCGAGGGTGAGGTAGAGGCTCGATGGCTGGGGCTGCACAGCCATGTCGAAGCGTGGGTCGTCCTTCAGCTGCTGTACGGCCGCGGTGTCGAGCGCGTGTGCGCAGAGTGCCTCACCGTTGATGAGTGCCGAGATTCTGTCGCGCGACTGCGGTAGGGCGTGCCATCGGGCTTCGGCCACCCGGGCGCTCGAGCCTGGGTACCAGTCGACGCGATCGGCGACAACCTCACTGGGCGACCATGACCTCAGCCGGAAGGGGCCGGTTCCGTCGGCCACCTCGACGCCGAAGGCATCGCCGTGCATGCGCCTGGTGGCCTCACAGTGGATGGCCGTGTGGGTGCCCCACAGCAGCGAGAACAGGCGAGGATGCGGATGGTGCAGGTGAAAACGCAGCGTGTTCGAATCGGTGGCGACCACCCGCTCGACAGGGTCCCAGTACCAGAGCTGGCGTCCGCCGGGTAGCACGTGCATCTCCCAGCGCAGCGCGTCGAGCGATGAGACAACCGCCTCTGCAGTGCACGCCGCCCCTGAATGGAAGCGAAGGTCGTCTCGCAGACGCAACTCCCAGATCAGCCCGGAAGGATCCACGGTCCACGACTCCGCCATTCCGGCGCGCGGCGTGCCACCTGCGCCCCGCGTGAGCAGCGTTTGGTAGACCGCAACCGCCGGTGGGTCAACGTGAGCTGCATGCGGGTCGAGCGGTGAGAAGCTGTACTCGAAGGCTTCAACGTACGGGCGAGGGTCTGGCGTCATGGCGCACGAAACACATGAACGACGCCGGCCTCGAGAGCGTCATGCCGCAGTGGCGCGAGTGCGACGAACTCTGGGTCGGTCACGAAATTGTGGAGAGCTTGGGTGCTGGGGTAGTGGGTGATGGCCACGCGATCCCAATGCTCCTCGCCGATGAGGGTGCCGAGGCTCTCGCCGGCGTACGACGGCAGGCCTCCGTGGCGGGCAAGAATCGGTCCGACGGCATCGAGGTAGCTCTGATGGGCCTCCTCTTTCCCGGGTTGCAGGCGCACGAGATTCACCACGATGATCGCCCCGTCGCCCGCGCGGGTCACGAGCTTGGCGAGGGGGTCGCTCTCAACATTCAAACCGGTCATGACGCTCCTTGGGGGTTCGCGTGCACCTGCAGGGACCGAAGCGCGCGCAAGGTCACGTCGTTGAATCGCTCGGAGGAGACCACGTCGTAGGAGGGGAAGCGTTCAAGAAACGCACGCAGTGCGATGGGAGCCTCGAGGCGTGCCAGTGGAGCCCCCAGACAGTGGTGGATTCCCTCGCCAAACCCTAGGTTTCGCTGGACCGGACGAGAGAGGCGCAATTCGTCGGGCTCGTCCCACACTCGTGGATCACGATTTGCAGCTCCGAGCACGAGCAGCACCCGGGAGCCGGTGGGAATGGTGGTGTTGTGCAGGGTGAGAGGGGCCATAGTCACCCGCATGAGCGTCTGCACAGGCGACTCCCAGCGCAGGAACTCCTCGATGGCCTGGGGCATTGCTTCGGGAGTGGCTGCTAGCCAATCGCGCTCGCCAGGATGGGTGGCGAGCGCGAGGAGCGCGTTGCCGATCAGTGTCCCGGTGGTGGCGTTGCCCGCCTCAAAGATGAGGTTGCACATCCCGACCTGCTCATCGAGCGGTACCGGCACTCCATCCACTTCGGAGACAGCGAGCACCGACAGGATGTCGTCGCCCGGGTGAGCGCGACGCTCGTCGATGGCGTTGGCCCAGTAGGCGCGCAGATTGCGGGCCCCCGTGATGGCCTCCGGCGTCGAGCCCTCCACGCCTGGCACCGTCTCGAGCATGGCGTCGGCCCAGCCCTTCAGCATTCGAGCATCGTGCGGCGGGACTCCAAGAAGGTGGCAGATGATCGTGACAGGAACTAGCTTGGCAAACTCGCGGATGGCGTCGAACGTGTCGCCCGAGATGGCATCGAGCAATTCGTTCACACTTCGCTCGACCATCGGTTCCAGGCTAGCCATGGCGCGATGGGTGAATGGTTTGCGCACAAGCGCGCGCAGCAGGGCGTGACGAGGAGGGTCCATGGTGAGGGGCGAGGGGCCGGCAAGCTCGAGCAGATCGTCGATGCGAACACCCTGAGCGCTCGAGAGCCGCTCCCAATCCTGCACTAACTCCTTCACATCATCGAAGCGCGAGATTGCCCAAACGTCGCGCTCGACGTTGTGAAAGACGGGCGCCTCCTGCAACAGCCTCTGGTACGTCGGGTAAGGGTCAGTGATGCTTTCCGATGTGAACGGATCGAAGGTGAGAACGGAGGTGGGCGGCTCTTCCATGCGGGCTCTCCTTGAGTGGACGACGGCATCAGAATAGGAACAAGCGCTTGTTCAAGTCAATGCCCGCGATGAATATGGGAGGCACCACAATGTCGCCGGCGAGGGGTGACCCGATCTGAACGGTTCACGCGACGCTAGAGTGAACCTTCGTGGCCGCCAAGAATCCAGTGCGGGGAACGCGCGTCGGCGTGACGCTTGTCGATGTCGCGCGCGAAGCGGGGGTCGACCAGTCGACCGTGTCGCGCGTCTTGCGCGACGACCATCGCGCGAAGGCCACCGACGAGACGCGCGCGCGGATCCGAGAGGTCGCGGCGCGTCTGGGCTATGTGCCCAACGCGACGGCGCGCAGTCTGGCAATGCGCCGAACCTCCACCATTGCACTTCTGATTCCGCAAGTCTCAGGGTTCATCTACGCCGACATCATCAAAGGTGCTGGTGATGAGGCGCGGCGCCTCGGCTACGTGTTGGTCGTCGCTGACGGGTCAGAAATGGGACGCGCCAATGACGCCATCCGAACCCTGGTGCTTGAGGGCCGGGTCGATGGACTGCTCCTCGCCAGCGGAACC
>WLOZ01000292.1 GCA_009699025.1 Actinomycetota bacterium | reverse complement strand
TCGACCCCGAGGTCGCCCGCCTTGAACGCCCACGCGCGACTGGTCGCCCCCGGGAGGGGTGTCTCAAGCTCGTCGCTGCTTGTTTCCCAGTTCTTGTTGAAAGGGATGCCTGGCGAGGCCAATCGACTGTCCTGCAGGAACGGGGTGTCGGGGTGGTAGAGCCACAGGTGGGCCTTCTGGTCGAGCAGCAGTGCGGCGACCTCGTCGTGGGTGAACCCTGATGACGCGTTGAGGCGTCTCATCCAGCTGGCCTTGTCGGGCGTCCCCGCGAGCAGCACCAGTCGGGCTGTCAGGGCCGTCAGGTAACGGCGCAGCGCGGCGCGCACGAGAGGGTCCGGCTCCCCAAGGTCGCCGATGGTGTGGGACTCCGCGAACAGCTCGGCCAGGCCGATGTCGTCGCGCGCTCCGTTGAGGCGCACTACTGGGATCCACGGTTCAATGGCTAGGTCATGCCGGGGCGTGGCATGAGCGGCTCGGAACGCCTCGGGGCCGGTCACCGCATTGGTGGGCGCCGCGTCGGTGGTTGTCATATTGGACTCACTCACTTGTCAGACCGAGGATCGGGTCGAGGGTTAGGCCGAGGGCGGCGAGTTCGCTCACCGAGACTGGGCGCAGGTCGCGAAGGATCGCGGTGGGCTGGGAACTCCACTCCTGTGGAATGGCGGCTGCGGTGCTAAATCGTGAGATGCGCGTGGCGACGCGTCCGCTGACTGGGACCACGCATCTCAGCGCCTCGCGGCTCTGCGCAAGGCTCTGCATGTTAGCCACGAGCGCGTCGGGGGTACGGCCGAGCGCATAGGCAGTGGCTCCCGTGGGGTCGTAGACCAGCAGTTGGAGTGTGTCGCCGTCGCGCAGGCGAGTGATTGCCTCGGCGTCCCAGAGGGTGCCGCTGGTGAGCGCGTCAAGGGTGGGGTTCGCCGCCCAGCTCGGGTTGAGTTCCCAGTCGACGGCGAAGTCGTCGTGGTCGGTTCCGACCCGGCGAGCCTGGCCCTCCTGGGCGGCGCTCTCGCCGAGGTGTGCAAGCACGTGCCCCAGCTCAGGTCGGTCGGTGTCGACTTCGGTGAGGTCGTTCAGGGTGACATCGCATCCATCGACAAGCCCTTGGAGGTCGTCGGGGATCACGATGACCGTGCGGGCTCCATGCTCGAGCCCGTGGGCGAGGGTCTTGTCGACCTCTGCGTTCGAGTAGGGAATCGCCGCGTGCACGTGCCGGACACCCGACGGGTCCCGCGCGACGAGGACGTGCGCCACTGGTTCATTCGTCGGCCGGTGCCTGCCCTCAGAATGAGACCAGCCTCGGCCGCCGAATTGGGAGTGACGCCACTGGCGGCCCATGCGCTGCAGCAGGGAGGCGACCGGAGCGAGGTCGGTGACCAGGATGTCGACGTCGATGTCGAGGGAAGACTCGGCGATTTGTGTCGCCACGAAGGTGAGGGTGCCGGGGGTGGCGCCGGGGCCGGTGAGGGCCAGGAGCTCGCTGGTGCGCTCGGATCTCTGCTGGGCCGTCATGCGGGAGTGGATCACGAGGGGCCGCCGCTCACCGGTGAGCCTCATGGCGATGGCGTTGGCGCGCCCGACCGTGTTGACGATGACGCCGATGCAGGCCTCGGGATGCTGCTCGCGCAGGGCGTCAACGTAAGCGGCGGTGGCGGTCGCGTACTCGTCGGTGAACTCGTCGAAGGTTGTGCCGGTGACCACCATGTCTGAGACGTGGACGCCATGGCTGTAGCTGCGGTGCGCAGCCAGCTCGAACTGAGTGGTGGTGCCGTCGGGCGACGTCGTGGTCACGCAGGGGTAGAGACCTAAGATCTCACCGTTGACCGGGCAGCCTGCGCCCTGGGCGTAGGCACGGGCGTAGTCGCGCACGCGCCGGGTTGGCAGGGTGGCTGACAGGAGCGTGACTCGCACTGAGAACCGTCCCAGCCAGCCGAGCAGGCGCGTGAGGAGCATGTCTTGGTACGGGTCGTAGGTGTGGACCTCATCGAGCACTACGTGCTTGCCGGCCAGGGAAGACAAACGAACTGGCGAGAACTTGTGATTCACTGCCGCCGCCAGCACCTGGTCGCACGAAGAGACGGTGACCGGCGCAGTGAGCGACCGGTGACGCCCCTGAAGCCACTCGGAACCTGTCAGCCCACCCTCGTCGTCGCAAATGTCCGTCGGGGATCCGCCAGCGGGGTCGTAGAAGGCGTTGAGAGACGCCATCCCGTGTCGCAGGGCGGCGAGCGCCGGAGTCCCCGAGTAGAAGGCCTGCACCCTGCTGAACATCGCGTCGGCAGTGGCCATGGTCGGGAGCGCGAAGATCAGCCCGTCATCGACGTCGCTGGCGGAGTGCATCCACAGCGCCGTCTCCGTCTTCCCCTCACCCATCGGGACGGCGATGACTGAGAGCCCCGGCCCGTGGTTGCCATGGTCCACGGCCCATCGCTGCACCTCACGGTCGGCGCTGAAGCCGGGAAACACCTCGCCGAAGCTGCCACGTGGGCGCACCGGGATTCCAACTGTGCTGGGAATCAGTTCTGCGGCCTGAGTGGCGCGGCTGAGGAAGTATTCACGCGGGTCGTCGGCGAGGAGTTCCAGCGGGGCTGACCTGATGAAGACCTCGTCACTCGCGAGCCAGTCGGCGAGGCAAATTGCTCCGGTGACCAGAGGTATCAGCCCTGCCAGCTGCGACTCAGTGTGTGCCTCCGCGGCGAACCCGGACCAGTCCACTGCCGAGGCGATGAGATTCAAGTCTCTCTGCTGCTCCTGCGCCCAGCCGCTGCCCCTGATCCAGTCGCGGTAGGCCTGCACGGGGCGTGAGTGCTGGGGGCTCGCGTCGGGCATGTAGCGACCGTGGTGGCCAGAGACTGCGGCCACCGCCCATGCGGGGGCGTCGGCCCGCTCAAGAGCGGCCGCAGATCCCGCCTCATGACGAAGCATTCGACGAATCGAATTGCCTCCGTCATTTCTCATGAGCTGGAGGAGCCGGGCTGCGTCGGGGAATGCGTCGAGGCCCGCCTCGGCGAGAAGGCCCGAGTTGTCTGCGAATTCGCTCGGATTGCGTGAGGTGACCTGCCCCTGGAACCAAGGCTCAGCCTTGCCACAGTCGTGGGAGGCGGCGAGGAAGGCGAAGCCTGCGCGCCCATGTGATTCGCCTGGGCCGAAGCCCAGCGAACAAGTGAGACGCATCGATCTCGAGAAGGTGGTATCCCATAATCCGGCAGCGAAGGCAGCGGTGTCGAGCAGATGCGCAAGCAGCGGATAGGGCGAGGCGAGGCCATGCCATTTGCCCCACACCACGCCAGCGGATTCAGCCTCTGACTTCGCTGAATCTGTGACCGACATCCCCATCCCCCGTTTCCACATCTTGATATCCCTGCAGTGTGGCACCCCCCACTGACAATTCATGACGCAATGGAAAGTACGGTTTGCGGCAGCATTCGTACGACAGAGGCGAACAGGACGCGAGCAAGGGGGAGATGTGGCGAGCAGGACGGTGGCTTCCGGTGGCCAAGATGAAGGCCCAAAGAAGCCTGAGTCGCACTCTTGTCACGGCCATCTAGCGGCCGAGGTGAACCCGACGGAATCTCGCGAGCCCAGACGGACGATCTCGCTCAACGCAACAGTGCCGCCACCACTTCATCCGGCAGATGCTGGCCGATTGATTAAAGACTTCTCGCGGGATTCCCGATACATCGGCCATGAATAGTAAACTTCGCGTCAGTGCCGTGTGTGTAGGTCTCGTGCTGCTAGGTGGACTTGTCGCCACTGGCGGATCGGCGTCGGGGGCATCGCTAACGCCTTCATCGAGCGTGGTGACATCAGGGTCTACGACCTACACCGCCACGGTACTCACGCAGCCCACGCGCACTGTATTGCGAAACGGTGCGGGCGTGTGGGTCGCGACGTTCACGAACGGGTCGCGCAGCGTGGCGC
>WLOZ01000291.1 GCA_009699025.1 Actinomycetota bacterium | reverse complement strand
CCGAGCGCGGCACTGACTGAGTGGAAGGGAGCAGAACCGCGCATGAACGAACTCCGCGCTGCATTCCGACGCATCGGGACGCCTGACGCGATCACCTGGACTTCATTCTGGGTGACGTTCATCGCCGTGACCGGGGGGCACTTCGCGGCGCCGACCAGCGGGCCGGTCCTCGTGCGCCTCCTGTGCCTGCTCATCGCACAGTGCGCCATGTTCGTCCCGTTGGTGGTGTGGCGCTGGGTGCTGTTGCGCCGCTCCCGGCGCCCCCGGCCCTGGCTGACGCTGCTCGTGTTCGTGTTCGCCTCGGTCGTGCGGGGGTTGGTGCTCTTCTTCACGCTGTTCGAGTTGGCCGACTCGAGCACCATGAGCCTGCCCGTGCGTCTCGTCATCGCGGCCTGGTCGTCGATGATCAGCCTCACCTTCACCGCCCTGGCGGTGTCGAGTTTCCGCGCCGCCGAGCGCGATGCCCAGCAGTTGCAGGGGACGCGCGAACGCCTCAACGAGGCATCGAACCTGGTCGCGACGCAGATCGAGCGAAGTAATGAGGACGCACTCGCGCGAGTGCAAGGGCGCATGACCGACGCGGTGTCCACGCTGGAGGGAGCCAGTGCTGACGAGGTGGCCCTCGAGCGGCTGCGGTTCCTTGCCGCCGATGTGATCCGGCCCATGAGTCACGAGCTCGCCCGGTCAGCGCCTACCTTCACCGTGCCCGAGGGCGCGGTGCCGACCACTCGCGCGGGGTGGCGAGCCGCGGTGGGGGCGCTCGGTGAGCGCGGCCAGTTCATGCCCGTGTCAACCGCAGCCGTGATCGTGCTCATCTACATCCCCACAGCGTTCCTCGTGCTGCCCGGGCGCACCCTTCCTGCACTCGCCACGATCACCCTCCTCGCGATCACGCTCACCCTCGGCAATCGCGTGCTTGACCGGGCGCTGCCGCGCAGCACGCCTTTGCGCTCAACCATGCTCGTGGGGCTGGTCGCCATCGCCGCGAGCGCGCCCGTTGTGGCGATCGCCGGGTTCGTGGCCATCGGGGGTGCCGTGGGCCGCACCGTGATGGTCGGCGGCATGCTCTTTCTACCGCTCGCCGCCATCATCGGTGCGCTGATCGGCAGCCGTCTGTCGGCTCAGCGCCGCATCGCCGATGAGCTCGAGCAGCTCACGCGCCAGCTGTCGTGCCAACTCGTGCGGCGGCGGCAGGCGCAGTGGTACCACCAGCGCTCACTCTCACGCGCGCTGCACGGCGAGATGCAGTCGGTGGTGACGGCCGCGGCCATCCGGCTCGATAGGGCCCTCGCCGCCGGCGCGGTACCCCCCGAGCTCATGGCCGAGATCCGCGAGTCGATCACCGGACAAATCGATGTGCTCGGCGCCGCCGGGCCCCAGCCGGCCACGCTCGACCAGATCGTCAACCGCCTCACCACGATGTGGTCGCGCGTGTGCCATCTGTCGGTCGACACCGACGTCACGGCCCGAGTGGCTTTGGATAGCGACGGCATCCTGCGCTCAACCGTGACTGAGATCATGACCGAGGCCGTATCAAACTCGATCCGCCACGGGCAGGCCCAGCACGTGCGAATCAGGCTCGACCTGGGCACCCCACAGGAGGTGCGCCTGCGGGTCGACGACGACGGCGTGGGGCAGGTGCACCGCAGCGGGCACGGTCTGGGTTCGACGTTCCTCGACGAGTGCACCAGTGAGTGGAGCAGCGAGTCGACCGATGAGGGCCATGTGTTGGAGGCGCGGCTGCCCGTCGAATCGAAGGCACTCACCGGCTGAGCTACTCGTACGGGTTCTTCGGCTGGGCGACCTCGGTCAGGGAATCAACCTTCAGCCACGGAATCGCCTTCTCGTTCTGCACCCCGCCGCCAGCCTCCCACTGACCGGTCACCTGCACCCACGTGTCGGCGGGCAGCGACGCCGGACCCCCGACGGGCACGATCTTGGTGGCCACGGCATCGGCAGCGCAGCAGGCGAGCTGCAGTCGGGTGAGCCACCAACCACCCGCAGGATTGGGGGTTACGAAGCCCACCATTTTCACGTTGCGGCCCTTGAGTGTGGTGCCGTTATCCCACACCGCCCGCGCCGCGTAGTCGGCGAGGCTGACCACCACCGGGTTGCCCGGTGGCAGTGGAGGCACCGACGAATCGGCGGGCTGAATGACCGACGATGCCTGCCGCTCGGCGGTGAAGGAGCCGAGGGCGGGTGGGGCTACCAGGAAGATCGCCGCGACCGGAAGCAGCAGCATCCACGCCGAGCGCGGGCCCCCGTGCGCGTGCGAGTGCCCCTCGTTGTCGACAACCTCCGACTCATCGGCGACCCCAGCGAGATCAGCCTCTGCAGCCGACGCGCGACGGGCCGTACGCAGCACGTCGACGAGTATCAGCACCCCACCCAGCACGAGCAACCCGCCGCTCACCAGCAGCCAGGGGCGCATGCCTTCTTTCACGTAGCGCAGATACACGTCGCCCACCGAAAGGCGCAACATCGCCCCGCCCACCAGCAGCAGGAGAACGCTCTGAATCTCGCGGGTCACAGCAGCCACGCCCCGATCACGATCGACACGACGACGGCAACAACGAAGGTCGTCGGCGCGAACCGTGAGGCGAACCGCCGCCCGAAGATGCCGGTCTGCAGCGCTACCAGCTTGAGGTCGACCATGGGTCCCACCACCAGGAAAGCCAGCCGCGCGGTGAGCGAGAACTGGCTCAGGCTCGCGGCCACGAACGCGTCGGCTTCCGAGCACAGGCACAGCACTACGGCCAGCAGCGCCAAAAAGAGCACGCTGAGCAGGGCCTGACCGGCCAGAGAGTCCATGACACTGGGCGGCACCGCGACGTTGAGCACCGCTGCCGTGACACCGCCCACCACAAGGAACCCGCCCGCGTGCAGGAAGTCGTGCGTTGCGGTGAGTCGGAAGGTCTGCCAGTTGCTGTGCCCCACGAGGTGATCGCGGCGCGGGATGCGGATCCAGTCGGTGCGACCAAACCGTATCCACAGCCATCCCATCAGCACCGACGTGATGAGCGAGGCGGCGAAGCGCGCCACCACCATCATGGGCTGACCGGGAAAGGCAACCCACGTCGACACCAGCACGATCGGATTGATTGCCGGCGCCGACAGCAGGAAGGCAAGGGCCGCCGCCGGCGCCACGCCGCGTGCCATCAGCGAGCCTGCCACGGGCACCGACGCGCACTCGCAGCCCGGCAGCACCACGCCTGCGAGGCCCGCCACCGGCACCGCGAGCGCGTCGTTCTTCGGCAGCACCCGCTGCCAGAAAGTCACGGGAACGAATGCCGCGATCGCCGCCGAGAGCAGCACACCCAGCACGAGGAAGGGCGTGGCCTGCACCACGATGGACACGAAAACTGTGGCCCCGGCCTGCAGTGCCGGGCTGTCGAAGAGCCCCGCGATCCAGCGCTGGCCCACGAGCAGCACCACCAGCCCAACAGTGAGCCCCTCGAGGGCGCCGAACCGCCAGCCACCAGCCTTCTGCGCAGGCTCAGCCTTCGGAGCGCTCATGCCTCACCGTCGGAGGGGAACTCGTGGGGCACGGCGCCGCCATAGCGCCGGTCGCGCGAGGCATACGTTTCGCAGGCGCTCCATAGGTGCGTGCGGTCGACGTCGGGCCAGAGGGTCGGCAGGAACACCATCTCGGCGTACGCCGACTGCCAGGGCAGGAAGTTGCTGGTGCGCTGCTCTCCGGACGTGCGAATGAACAGGTCGACGTCGGGCATGTCGGGCTCGTCGAGATAGCGCGCGAACAGCTTCTCATCGACCTTCTCGGGGTTGACGCGTCCGGCCTTGACGTCGCGGGCGAGCGCCGCGGCGGCGTCGGCGATTTCGGCGCGTCCCCCGTAGTTGACACACATGGTGAGAGTGAGCCGGTCATTGTCGCGCGTGAGCTCCTCGGCCACCTCGAGCTCGTTCACGACGCT
>WLOZ01000290.1 GCA_009699025.1 Actinomycetota bacterium | reverse complement strand
TGACTGCCGCTCCCGACTTCAAGGTTGCTGACCTCTCGCTGGCCGAGTTCGGTCGCAACGAAATCCGACTCGCCGAGCACGAAATGCCCGGCCTCATGGCGATGCGCGCCGAGTTCGGCGCCTCCAAGCCCCTGACCGGTGCCCGCATTACCGGCTCGCTTCACATGACCGTGCAGACCGCTGTGCTCATTGAGACTCTGGTGGCCCTCGGGGCCGAGGTGCGCTGGGCCTCGTGCAATATCTTCTCGACCCAGGACCATGCCGCGGCTGCCGTGGTGGTGGGTCCCAACGGCACGCCTGACGACCTTCGCGGCGTCTCCTGCTACGCCTGGAAGGGCGAGTCGCTCGACGAGTACTGGTGGTGCACCGAGCGCGTGCTCAGGTGGCCCGACGGCGGCGGCCCCAACATGATCCTCGACGATGGCGGCGATGCCACGATGCTGGTGCACAAGGGCACCGAGTTCGAGCAGGCGGGCGTCGTTCCTAACCCCGCCACCGCCGACTCCGAGGAGTACGCGGTGGTACTGACCCTCCTCGCACAGTCGCTTCAGGATGACCCCGCGCGCTGGACCACCATTGGCGCTGGCATCAAGGGAGTTACTGAGGAGACCACCACGGGGGTTCACCGCCTGTACGAGATGATGAACGCCGGCAGCCTGATGTTCCCGGCGATCAACGTCAACGACTCGGTCACCAAGAGCAAGTTCGACAACAAGTACGGCTGCCGCCACTCGCTCATCGACGGCATCAACCGCGCCACAGACACCCTCATTGGAGGCAAGGTCGCGGTCGTGTTCGGCTACGGCGACGTAGGCAAGGGCAGCGCCGACTCGCTGCGCGGCCAGGGTGCCCGGGTGATCATCACCGAGGTTGACCCCATCTGCGCTCTCCAGGCGGCGATGGACGGCTATCAGGTCACCACCATCGATGAGGTGGTGGCTATCGCTGACATTTTCATCACCGCCACCGGCTGCTACGACGTCATCACGGCCGACCACATGAGCCAGATGAAGCATCAGGCCATCGTGGGTAACATCGGGCACTTCGACAACGAGATCGACATGGCGGGGCTCGCCACACGGCCTGGCATGAAGCGCACCGTGATCAAGCCGCAGGTCGACGAGTGGATCTTTCCCGATGGCCACTCGATCATCGTGCTGAGCGAGGGGCGCCTGCTCAACCTCGGCAATGCGACCGGCCACCCGTCTTTCGTGATGTCGAACTCGTTCACCAACCAGGTGCTCGCCCAGATCGAGCTGTTCACCAAGCTCGACCAGTACCCGCTCGGCGTCTACACCCTGCCCAAGCACCTCGACGAGAAGGTGGCACGCCTGCACCTCGCCGCCTTGGGGGTCAAGCTCACCGAGCTCACCAAGGTTCAGGCCGAGTACCTCGGCGTCGATGTGGCCGGCCCGTACAAGCCGGAGCTCTACCGCTACTGACACGCCTCTGCCGCAGACGCTGGCGAAGGGCCGTCCCCGAGGGGGCGGCCCTTCGTCGTTGTCATGTGCCCCGCGGACCTGCGGACCTGCGGTCCTGTGGTGCGAAGCGACACGTTCTGTGGTGGCAGACGACACCGACCGGTGTCGGTTTCCACCATGAAAGCGGGGGCAGCAGATCGTCCGCTACGTGCCCGCTACGTGCCCGCTACGTGCCCGCTACGTCTCGCCGGTCCGGCACGTAGCATGAGGTCGTGACCTTGCCCGCGGCGTCATCGGCCGCCTCGTTGCTGCCACCGGTGATCGACGCCCCGTGGCCAGGCGCCCCCGCCACAGCCACGGAGGCGTGGCAGGGCCGCATCCCGCTGCGCTACCCGCGCTGGGGGTTCGGGGACGCGTGGATCGCCCTGCTCGGCGCCTTCGTCGCCTCGGTGGCGGTGGGCGCCCTCCTGCTGCTGAACGAGGGGTCGAACACGTGGCAGAACGTGATCGTGCTGCTGAGTCTCGTGGCCCAGTGGGTGCCCATGCTGGGCTGGCCGCTCGTGGTCACACGCTGGAGAGGCAATGGCGTAGTTCTCGACCTCGGCCTCGCCCTGCGCCGGCCCGACCTCGCCTGGGGAATCGGCGGCGGGTTCGTGGTGCTGGCAACGGCCGGAGCCATGGGAGTGCTTACCCAGTGGGTCGTTGGAGACTTCAGTTCCGCTGCGGGTGATCTCCTCGAGCAGTTTCGGCAGGACCCAGCGCTGCTGGTGCTGTTGGCTGTCGGAATCGGCGTGATCGCGCCACTCGTCGAGGAGGTGTGCTTCCGCGGGCTGTTCTGGGGCGCCCTTGCCAAGCGTGGGCTCGATCCGTGGTGGGCGACCTTCTGGACTGCCATTGCCTTCGCGGCCTTCCACCTCGAGCCAACCCGCATGCCGCTCCTCTTCGTGACCGGCCTCCTGCTTGGCTACCTCAGGCAGCGAACCGGGCGCCTAGGCGCTGGCATCCTGGCTCACATGGTCAACAATCTCGTGGGCGTCGCTGCACTCTTTCTGGCGTGACCTGCGGAACTGACGTCGCCGCGCGTGCGTTCCTTCGACATGATCACCTCATGGAGTTATCCCCCCACCGGCACCGGTTCAGCAGCCCCGTCTGCACCGAAATCGGACTTGTGGGGTGCGCCGCGGCAGGTTGATGCCACGATGAGGGGTGTGAAGGGACGTGTGCTGGTCGTCGATGATGACAATGCCCTAGCCGAGATGCTGGGTATCGTGCTGCGCAGTGAGGGCTTCGAGCCGTTCTTCTGCGGCGACGGTGCTCTTGCGCTGAAGGCTTTTCGTGAGACCAAGCCTGATGTGGTGCTCCTCGATCTGATGCTCCCCGGAGTCGACGGCATCGACGTATGTCGCGCGATCCGAGCCGAGTCGGGTGTGCCCATCGTGATGCTGACCGCCAAAACCGACACGGTTGACGTGGTGCTGGGGCTCGAGTCCGGCGCCGACGACTACGTCATGAAGCCGTTCAAGCCTAAGGAACTCGTGGCACGGCTGCGGGCCCGAGTACGGATCAACACCGAGCAGCCACCCGAGTCGCTGAGCATCGGCGATATCGACCTCGATGTCGCGGGCCACTCCGTGCGCCGCGATGGGACGCCGATCTCGCTCACCCCCCTCGAGTTCGACCTGCTGGTTGCGCTGGCACGCAAGCCGTGGCAGGTCTTCACCCGCGAGACGCTGCTCCAGGATGTGTGGGGTTACCGCCACGCGGCCGACACCCGACTGGTCAACGTGCACGTGCAGCGACTCCGCTCGAAAATTGAGTTGGACCCCGAGAACCCTCAGGTGGTCGTGACGGTTCGCGGTGTCGGCTACAAGGCCGGGCCACCATGATGCTCGGTCGCCGGCAGGGCTGACCGTGCGTCGACTGCGTTCGAAGTGGCGTCGCTCGCTGACGCTTCGGGTGGTGTCGACCACCATGCTGGTGTCAGTGCTGCTGATGGGGCTACTCGGCTACCTACTACTGACCCGGGTCACGAGCGGGCTGCTGGAGGCCAAGCAGCGCTCGTCGCTGACCGAGGCAACCGCAAGTCTCGGTGAGGCCCAGCGCATTCTCGCGGCGGCAGACACCGGGCCCTCCACCCCCGGCGCCGCGAGCCTCGTCGATGCGGTGATCGCGACCATCGCCACTCGTGCGGGCCAGGCCGGGCTCTACGAGGTGCTCCTGCTGGCAGCCCCGGGTATTCCAGGCGCCCCCGAGCGCGCCACCAACAACGTCGCCGAGGTCAGCATCCCCGCGGCATTGAGAGTGTCGGTGGCGGAGTCGAATCGGCAGGTGTGGACCTACTCGACCATCACCTACCTCGACGGCCGCACGGTGCCGGGGCTGGTGGTCGGCGCGTCCCTGGTGGTGCCCTCGGTCGGTGGTTACCAGCTCTACTACCTCTTCCCCCTATCGCAGGAGCAGGACACCCTGCTGCTGGTCCGCTCGGCGGTGCTGGTCACCGGCATCCTGCTCGTTCTTGGGCTCGT
>WLOZ01000029.1 GCA_009699025.1 Actinomycetota bacterium | reverse complement strand
TGACGGTGTGCCGGCGACGAAGCTGTGGCGTGCCCTGATCGACTCGATTGGCCACGTCATGACCGAGCGACTTCAGTTCGCTCTGGCTGAGGCTCTGCGCCGCGACCTCGTGACATCGGCTGAGGCCGCGCGCGTCCGTCGCGCACTGAGGGCCCAGCGCCCGATCACGCTAAGGGGGAGGAGGTGAACGTGCCTTTGGGCCCGGTACGAAGCGCAGGTCGGGGACCTGGCCGTTATTGACACAGTGGCAGATGCGATCGTCTGGGCCAACGGCTACGTGGCTCGTTTGGTCAGCGCGTCGCCAGCCCCGACCGAGCCCTGAACTGCCCGCGCTTGCACCGCTCGCGAATGACTCGGTCTCTGCGTCCACGTGCCCCCGGTAGGATTCGAACCTACGCCTACGCCTCCGGAGGGCGCCGCTCTATCCCCTGAGCTACGGGGGCTCGGGGGTCCCGATGCTATCAGCGGAACGCGGCCCGGTACGCGACCGTCACCAGCCCTCGCTCAGCACGCGGTCGAGGGTGTCGACGAAGAAGTCGGCAGCAGCCTCGTCGAGGCACAGCGGGGGCTTGATCTTGAGCACGCACATGCGGTCGCTGGTGGGCTGCACGACAACCCCCAACTCGAGCATCCGGTCACAGATCGCGTAGGTCTCCTCGGTCGCGGGCTCGAGCGTCACACGGTCGCGCACCAGCTCGACTCCTAGGTAGAGGCCCTCTCCGTGCACCGCGCCGATCAGGGGGTGTCGCTCGGCGAGCGCGAGCAAACGTCGCCGCAGGTGCTCGCCAACGCCTGCCGCATTGGCCTGAAGACCCTCGTCGCGCAGTGCGTCGAGCACAGCGAGCCCCACAACGCTCGACGCCGGGCTGCCGCCCGTCGAGGAAAAGAAGTAGCCCTGCGTGCGATACCGCTCGGCCACGTCGCGCGAGGTGATGACGGCGCCGAGGGGGTGGCCGTTGCCCATGGCCTTGGCCACTGCGATGACGTCGGGCACGACTCCCTGCTGCTCGAATCCCCAGAACCATCGTCCGAGCCGGCCGTACCCGACCTGCACCTCGTCGGCGATCACGAGGCCGCCGTGCCGCCGCACGGCCGAGTACACCGCGCTGAGGTATCCGTCAGGAAGCGCGACGCCACCGGCGTTGCCGTAGAAGGCCTCGGCGATGAGTGTGGCCGGTGGAGTTCCCCCCGCGGCGAGCGCGTCGATCATCTGCACGGCGTCGTGGGCATAGCGCCACGACTCCGCCCCGCGATACGTGCCCCGGTATGAGTTGGGAGAGTCGAGCACGTGCACCCATTCCGGTCGAGTGGAGAGGGCGTCGGGGTTGTCGGCTGTGGAGGTTGACACGGCGTCTGAGAGGTAGGTCCAGCCGTGATAGGCCTCGCCCACCGCCAGCACGTCGTGGCGCCCGGTGGCCGCAAGGGTGAGGCGCAGCGCGAGGTCGGCCGCCTCGGAGCCCGAGTTGACCAGAAACACTGTGTCGAGTGGGTCGGGCGCGAGCGCCGCAAGCCGCTCAGCCAATTCCACAAGTGCGCCGTAGTTGAAGCGAGAGTTGGTGTTGAGGCGGTTCAGTTGCCGGCCAGCGGCATCGGCCACCGAGGGATGCGCGTGACCCAGCACAGCGACGTTATTCACCATGTCGAGGTACGCACGTGCCTCGGTGTCGAGCAGGTGGTGGCGCCAGCCACGCTCGATGCGGGGCGGTGAGTCGTAGTAGTGCTCCTGCACCGAGGCGACCGAGTGGTCACGGCGGTGAAGGAGGTCGTCGTTGCGCGTGTCGTGACTGGTCGAAAGCCCCAGCAGCGGAGACGGATCTGCCACCAGCGCGAGCCATCCCGGCGCATACTCGGGTCGCACCAGGGCGGGCACGCGGGGAGCGTCGACCATGCGCAGCGAGAGGTGAACCCGGGCGCCGGCTGACATCGTGGCGAGATCATCTCCACGGTTGATCTGGCGCGTCCCCGCATGCCCCGCAAGCGACGCCCCCGTGACCGCCAGCGTGAAGTCGACTCCGCGCAGTTCGAAGCCGTCGTCGAGCGATACCACATCGCCCGGCCAGGGTGCGACGAGGTGAGTCGGCTCGCCCACCCAGAGGTCGACTCCGGTGGAAACGGTCGCGGGTGACGCTGTCGCCATGGCTCGCGAGGCCGTGAGCAGTGGCTGCGCAAATCGAGTCACCACCGCGGCAGCCCCAGAGGCGAGCGCTGCAGCGGCAAGAGACTCCTCGGCGTGGGGCTCTAGCCACGAGCCACGATCCATGAGTTCTGAATCCCACCCGAGGTCGAGCACCTCGATCTCCGAGGCTACGAGCCCTCGCAGCAGGCCTTCCTCAAGCGCCTCTGCCCGGGCCGGGCCAGCCAGCCCCAGACGCTCACGGATCAGCGCCGTCATCACCGCGGTCGGCACTTCGGTGGCGGCCTCGAACATCGCCCACTCCTCGGCCATCGCCTCCAAGGCGTAGTGGTTGTTGACGTCGAGAGTTACCTGCTGCTCACTGCTCATCACGCAAACCGCCGCGCGCACCACCACCAGCGGCCAGAGTGCCGCCACTTCGTCGGAGGAGAGGGGGCGCACCGCGTGGAAGGCCAGCACCGCAGGAAGCACGCTCGCAGGCTCAAGGCCCGGGTGGTGCAGCACCGAGGCGATCGCCACCACCAGGTCGCCTACCGCCCATGAGTGGGTGAGGTCGCCGAAGTCGAGGATTCCGTCGGGAGTCACGATGCCATTCGCAGTGCGGCAGGTCACGTTGGTGTCGGCGACGTCGTGGTGCATGGCCTGCCGCGGCAGCCGGCCGGCAACCGGTAGTACGGCCAGCCAGGCGGAAGCTGCGGCCTCGGCCACCCGCTCTCGACGCCCGGGGTCGGAGACATGCCCGATTAGGTGAGCGACGACCTCGTTCGAGTGCTGCAGGTCCCACTGCAGCCTGCGGTTGAGTCCGGGATGGTCGAAATCGACCAGCGCCCGACTTGACCGCCCGGCGAGGTCGCCGAGGCTGGCCATGGTGCTCGGGGAGAGGTACCCCTTGGTGCTAAGGGTGCCGCCCTCGAGAAAGCGAAGCACTCGGGCGCGAGCCGGGCCGTCGGGAGTCTCGACCGTGGCTGCCAGCGGCACACCATCACGATGCACGAGCGTCGCAACTCGGATGTCGGGCTCACGCTCAGCGATGCGCTCGGCAGCGGCATCCTGCGCATCGATCTCGGCATGGGTGAACGCGGGATTGGCGATTCGCAGAACTCCGACCACAGTTCCATCGGTCTCGGTGAGGAGAAAGTTGGCGTCCTGCTGGCTGCCCAGCGACAGCGCTGAGACGTGGAGGCCGAACTCGTCGCGGGCGATGCGCTCGGCGTCTGCGGTCGTCACGCGGGGAGCGGGAAGTGAGCCCACCGCCAGAAAGTCGATGCCCTCGTAGTCGGCCATCTGGCTACGCTACCTGTGACCCTGTGTGGCAGCCACCACTCGTAGAGGTCGGGAGGCTGCGGCGCAGACCGCCGATAGGGTCGTGAGGTGACCCCAGAGCAGCTGTCAAACCTCGTCGTCGAGGTGGTGCGCGCCGCCGTTGAGGCGGGCGAACTCTCCCTTAAGCCCTCCGACCTTCCCTCCGACGGGCGCATCGAGCGCCCGCGTAGCCGTGAGCACGGCGACTGGGCCACCTCGGTGGCCATGACCCTTGCTAAGCCAGCGGGAGTCGCCCCCCGAGTCGTGGCCGAGGTGATCGCTCCCCGGCTCGCAGCCTCCGTCGGCATCGTGAAGGTCGACGTCGCCGGTCCCGGCTTCCTCAACATCACCCTCGACGCGGCGTCCGCCGGCGAGCTCGCGGCCGCCATCGTCGAGGCGGGGGAGACGTTTGGTCACGGAGACACGCTGGCCGGAGTGCGGTTCAACGTCGAGTTCATCTCGGCCAACCCCACCGGTCCTCTGCACCTCGGGCACACCCGCTGGGCCGCGGTCGGCGACGCCATCGCGCGCGTGCTGGCCGCCCAGGGGGCTGAGGTCGACCGCGAGTTCTACATCAACGACCGCGGCTCGCAGATGGAGAAGTTCGGCGCCTCGATCATGGCGGCTGCCAACGGCCGACCGGTGCCCGACGACGGTTACCACGGCGGCTACATCGTCGACCTCGCCGCCGAAATTGTGGCCGAGCACCCGGAGTTTCTCGAGCTGCCCGACGACGAGCAGTCAACAGCCTTCCGCGAGGCTGGCTATGAGCGGCAACTCGCCCAGCAGCGCGCTGTGCTCGCACTGTTCCGCACGCACTTCGACGTGTGGGCCTCTGAGCGCGCGCTGCACGAGAGCGGGGCGGTCGACCGCGGCCTCGAGAAGCTTCGCGGTCAGGGCCACGTCGTCGAACTCGACGGAGCGGTATGGCTGCGCACCACCGACTTCGGCGACGACAAAGACCGGGTGCTCGTCAAGGCCGACGGCGAGTTCACCTACTTCGCCAGCGACACCGCCTACTACGTCGACAAGCGCTCGCGCGGCTTCGACATCAACATTTACCTTCTGGGGGCCGACCACCACGGCTACGTCAACCGGCTCCGTGCGGTGGCGGCGTGCGCGGGCGACGACATGGACCTCAACGTTGAGGTGCTCATCGGCCAGCTCGTGAAGATGATGAAGAACGGCGAGGAGGTGCGGCTGTCGAAGCGGGCCGGAACGCTGATCCTGCTCGAGGACCTTGTCGATGAGGTGGGCGTCGACGCCGCGCGCTACACGCTTATCCGCTACCCGGTCGACTCGCCTCTCACTCTTGACCTCGACCTGCTCATCAAACGCACGAACGACAACCCGGTCTTCTATGTGCAGTACGCCCACGCGCGCATTTGCTCGGTGCTGCGCTCGGCCGACGAGCTAGGCATCGACTGGCGTGCCGCGGGCCTCGACCCCTCGCTGCTCACCCACGATCGTGAGTCCGAACTGCTGGCGTCGCTGGCGGCTTTTCCGGGTGTGGTCGCCTCAGCCGCCGAACTGCGCGAGCCGCATCGCGTCGCTCGGTACCTCGAGGACCTCGCCACCGCCTACCACCGCTTCTACGACACCTGCCGGGTGCTGCCTCGTGGCGACGAGCCGCTCGAGCCGTTGCACATCTCCCGGCTCTGGCTGTGCGCTGCTACTCGTCAGGTCATCGCCAACGGCCTCGCCCTGTGCGGGGTCGAGGCGCCGGAACGGATGTAGGGCATGCTCTCTGGCGTCAAGGTTCTGGAATTCGTCGGCATCGGTCCTGGCCCGTTCGCCGCGATGATGCTCGCCGATCTGGGGGCTGACGTCGTCGGAGTGCGTCGCCCCGGGGTTGGAGACACCCCCGGGGGGCTTGAGCGTGGCCGACCAATGCTGGCGGTCGACCTCAAGTCACCCGAGTCGGTTGCGGCCATGCTTGATGTGGTCAGGTGTGCCGACGTGCTGATCGAGGGATTTCGCCCGGGCGTCATGGAGCGTCTCGGTATCGGTCCCGAAGCCTGCCATGCGGTGAACCCGCGGCTTGTCTACGCCCGCATGACTGGCTGGGGACAGGTGGGCACTCGCGCCTCTCGAGCCGGCCACGATCTCAACTACGTGGCGATCGCGGGGGCACTGCACCTAGCGACTCGGCGCGGGCAGGCGCCCATGCCGTCGGCCAACCTGGTGGGCGACTTCGGCGGAGGTTCGATGTTTCTTGTCACCTCGGTGCTCGCTGCTCTGCTCGAGCGAGAGCGAACCGGCCGGGGCCGGGTGCTCGATGTCGCGATCGTCGATGGCGTGAGCTATCTCGCCTCGATGCAGCACGCTTTCCGGGCTGAGGGGCTCTGGAGCGACGAGGCGGGCGTGAACATGCTCGACACCGGCCTGCCCTACTACGACGTGTACGAGTGCGCCGATGGCGGCTGGCTGTCCGTCGCGTCGCTTGAGCCGCAGTTCTTCGCCGAGTTGGTCGTGCTGCTCGGACTCGACGAGTCGTGGAACGGCAGGCGCCACGACCCCGCGCAGTGGCCGCAGTTGCGGGCCGCGATCGCCCACGCGGTGAGCGGGCGCTCTCGCGACGAGTGGGCCGCGCTGGCGTTGGGCACCGATGCGTGCGTGGCCCCCGTGCTCAACCTCGCTGAGGCGCAGGAGGCGCTCGCCGAGCGTGGAGGGTTCGGCGTGCCCGACGGTGCGACAGGCCCGGTGCCGCGGCTGCCCTACGGTGGCGACCCGGTGGCAGGTCAGGCCGTCGACACGCTGCGTCGCTGGGGAGCCGCTCCCCAAGCTGTCGACACGTTGTCCTCGCCGGTGGTTGCGACAGATTCGGGTCAGTAGCCGGCGTAATGGTGCTTGAGGCCGGCAGGCGAATCTCGGCCGCCGCGAACGTAGCTCCGTGGTCAGTTACCCTGTCACCATGCGAGCGCACCCCGCCGGGCCCCGGCACGGCGAGGTCCTCGCCGCCGTGGGGGCCCCACCCCTTCCCGTGTCCTCCGACCAGCTCAATGGGCTCGACGCTCAGATCTGGCCCGAGAGCTGTGGCCGCTCGACCAGCGCGGCCGACCACGGGGCGATGGTCATCGGGGGCTGCGATGTGCGCGACCTAGCTGCCACCTATCGAACGCCGCTGATGGTCGTCGACGAGGGAGACTTCCGATCACGCGCCGCTGCCTACGCGCGTGCATTCGATGTCCTGGGCGAGACAGGGGCGGGCACCGTGTACTACGCGGCCAAGGCCTTCCTCACCACCGCCATCGCAGCCTGGTGCCTCGATGAGGGGCTGTCGATCGACGTCTGCACCGAGGGCGAGCTTGCGTGCGCCCTTCGAGCCGGCGCCCCCGGCCACCGGTTGATCATGCACGGCAACAACAAGTCCTCTGCCGAGCTTGCCCGCGCCCTCGACGCCGGTGTCGGTCGAATTGTCGTCGACTCATTCGAGGAGATAGCGAGACTGGGGCACCTCGCAGCTGAGCGCGGGGTGGTGGCCGACGTGATGGTTCGGGTCACCACGGGCGTCGAGGCGCATACGCATGAGTTCATCGCCACCGCGCACGAGGACCAGAAGTTCGGCTTCAGCCTGGCCAGCGGCAGCGCACTCGAGGCTGTCACCCGCGTGCTCGCGCTCAGGTCGCTTAACCTCGTGGGGCTGCACTCGCACATCGGTTCGCAAATCTTCGACTCTGCGGGTTTCGAAGTGGCCGCGCACCGCGTGGTGGGCTTCGCTGCTCAGATCCAGGCCGAGCTTGGCCACACGGTGCTCGAACTCAACCTCGGCGGAGGCATGGGTATCGCCTACGTCGAGGGAGACGATCCCATTGACGTCGTCGACATGGCCGAGCAGCTGCGGTCGATCGTCCGCCGCGAGAGCGAGGCGGCTGGGCTGGACGTTCCATTGATCGCGGTCGAGCCGGGGCGGGCGATCGTGGGCCCCACAGCGATCACCCTCTACGAGGTTGGCACCGTGAAGGCCGTCGAACTCGGGCACGGAGTGGTGCGCACCTACGTCTCGGTCGACGGCGGTATGAGCGACAACATTCGCACCGCGCTCTACGACGCCGACTACACGGTTCGGCTCGCGTCGCGCACGAGCGAGGCGCCCCCCATGCTCACCAGGGTCGTGGGCAAGCACTGCGAGAGCGGAGACGTGGTGGTGCGCGACGCGTGGCTTCCGTCTGACCTCGTTCCTGGCGATCTGCTCGCGCTTGCGGCCACCGGCGCCTACTGCCGGCCGATGGCCAGCAACTACAACTACATCCCTCGCCCTGCAGTGGTGGCGGTTGGTGGCGGACTCAGTCGCACCATGCTGCGTCGCGAGACCGAGGATGACCTCTTCGCGCTCGACGCTGGAGTCTGGGAGACTGTCGATCGTGACTGACTCCGATGCTTCTGCGCGTCCCCCTCTCAAGGTTGTTCTGCTCGGCGCGGGAACGGTGGGACTCGAGGTCGCGCGCCTGCTCGTGGGTAGCGCCGGCGACCTCGCAGCTCGCGTGGGTGCACCGCTCGAGCTCGTCGGTGTCGCGGTGCGCGACACGGCGAAGCCGCGCGAGGGGCTCGATCCCGCACTGGTCACGGCCGACGCACTCTCCCTCGTATCCCGGGGCGACATCGACATCGTTATCGAGGTGATGGGCGGCATTGAGCCCGCGCGTGAGTTGATCTTGGCCGCGATGAGGTCTGGCGCCAGCGTGGTCACGGCCAATAAGGCGCTGCTGGCTGAAGATGGTGGCACCCTGCACGAGGCCGCTGAGTTGCATGGTGTCGATCTCTACTACGAGGCCTCGGTCGCGGGTGCTATCCCACTGCTGCGCCCCCTGCGCGAGTCACTGGTGGGAGACAACATCCGCCGGGTGCTTGGCATCGTCAACGGCACCACCAACTTCATCCTCACCAAGATGGACGAGGAGTCCGCCGACTACGCCGAGGTGCTGGCCGAGGCACAGGCACTGGGCTATGCCGAGGCCGATCCCACCGCCGACGTCGAGGGTTTCGACTCCGCGGCGAAGGCGGCGATTCTCGCGTCGCTCGCCTTCCACACCCGGGTCACCATTGCTGACGTGTATCGCGAGGGCATGTCCGGCGTGACCGCCGCCGACGTTGAGGCCGCCCGTGACATGGGCTTCGTGATCAAGCTCCTCGCGGTCGCCGAGCTCACCGACGACGACGCCGGCGTGGTGGTGCGCGTGCACCCCGCAATGGTGCCGCGGTCGCACCCGCTGGCCAGCGTGCGTGAGGCCTTCAATGCGGTGTTTGTCGAGGCCGACTCGGCGGGCCAAATGATGTTCTATGGCCGAGGTGCCGGAGGTGCTCCCACGGCCAGTGCCGTGCTCGGCGACATCGTGGCCGTGGGCCGTAACCGGGTCAGCGGACGCCGCGGCCCGGGCGAGTCGACTTACGCGGGCCTCGAGGTGCGCCCGGTCGGCAGCGCCTACACCCGCTACTACGTGAACCTCAAGGTGTCCGATCGGCCCGGTGTGCTGGCCACCATCGCGCAGGTCTTCGCCGACAACGGCGTGTCAATTCAGGTGGTCCGCCAAGACGGAAGTGGCGACGACGCCTCACTCCTGGTGCGCACCCACCTCGCCACCGACGCTGCACTGCAGACGACCATCGACTCATTGCGCGCGACCCCCGCGGTGCAGCGCGTTGTCGGAGTGATGCGAGTCGAGGGTGAGGCGGGACGCTAAATGGCACACCAATGGCGCGGAGTGATTCACGAGTACCGCGAGCGACTGGGGGTCAGTGACTCGATGCCGGTGGTGACCCTAGGCGAGGGTGGAACCCCCCATATCTATGCATGTGTTCTGAGCGAGATGACCGGTTGCGAGGTTCTCCTCAAGGTCGAGGGCATGAACCCCACGGGCTCCTTCAAGGACCGTGGTATGACCATGGCCATCTCGAAGGCGGCAGAGGCGGGCGCGCGAGCGGTCATCTGCGCGAGCACCGGAAATACCAGCGCTAGTGCCGCTGCCTACGCCGCGAAGGCGGGCATGACCGCCGCGGTGCTGGTGCCCGAAGGCAAGATTGCGCTGGGCAAGCTTGCTCAGGCGCTGATCCATGGCGCCACCCTGCTGCAGGTCGACGGCAACTTCGACGACTGCCTCGTGCTGGCCCGCGATCTCTCCGAGGGTTACCCTGTGGCGCTCGTGAACAGCGTCAACCCCGACCGCATCGAGGGTCAAAAAACCGCTGCCTTCGAGGTGGTCGACGCACTGGGAGACGCACCCGACATTCACTGCCTGCCGGTGGGCAACGCGGGCAATATCACGGCGTACTGGAAGGGGTATCGCGAGTACGCGGCCGACGGCCACGCGACTCGCACCCCGCGCATGTGGGGCTTCCAGGCCGAGGGAGCCGCACCCATCGTGCGAGGCGAGGTGGTAGCTAATCCCGAGACCATCGCCACCGCGATCCGAATCGGCAACCCGGCGTCGTGGCAGCAGGCAGTGGAGGCTCGCGACGACAGTGGCGGTGTCATCGACATGGTGACCGACGAGCAGATCCTGTCGGCGTACCGGTTCCTCGCGGGCAAGGAGGGCGTGTTCGTCGAGCCTGCTTCCGCTGCAGGTGTCGCTGGGCTGTTGCTCATGAGCGAGCGGGGCCTGCTCGATCCGGGCCAGCGAGTGGTGTGCACCGTTACTGGCAACGGGCTCAAGGACCCCCAGTGGGCCATTGAGGGCGCCGCCGAGCCGGTTCGAGTGCCGGTCGACGCCGCGCGTGCGGCCGAAGCTCTCGGCCTGGCATGAGCGCCACGCTGGTCGAGGGTCCTGTCACCGTTGCCGTACCCGCCACCAGCGCCAACCTCGGTCCTGGCTTCGATTCGCTGGGTCTCGCGCTCGAGCTACGCGATGAGGTGACCGCCGAGATCGTCGACTCCCCGGGGGTCGAGGTCACGGTGCGGGGTGAGGGGGAGGGGGCCCTTCCGATGGGCGCGCGGCATCTCGTAGCCGCCACCGTGCTGCGAGCCCTCGCCGACGTGGGCGTGAGTGTGCCCGGGCTGCGACTGTCGGCCCTGAATCGAATTCCACACGGTCGTGGCCTTGGGTCGAGCGCTGCCGCGATCGTCGCTGCGGTCGCACTCGCGCGCGAGCTCACCGGTGCAGCGCACTCGCCCATTAGCCTTGACCGTGCCTTCGACCTCAGTGTCGCAATTGAGGGGCACCCCGACAATGTGGCGCCCGCCCTGCTCGGCGGCCTCACCATTGCGTGGCCCGACGCCTCGACGGGTCTCTCGCGCGCGGTGACCCTCGCGGTGCACCCGAGCATTCGGGCCATCGTGTGTGTGCCGGCCGATCGCATGTCGACCAAGGCTGCTCGGGGGCTTCTCCCGGCAACCGTCGCACATGCCGACGCCGCGACGAATGCGGCACGATCAGCACTGCTGGTGCACGCGCTCACGTCGGACCCGTCTCTCGTGCTCGACGCCACGGCCGACCTGCTTCACCAGTCCTACCGATGCCCGGCGATGCCGCTCACGGGTGCGCTCCTCGACCGACTGCGTGCCGACGGACTCGCCGCCACGGTGTCGGGATCGGGCCCCAGTGTGCTCGTGCTCACCGACTCCGACGTGCTCGAGCGGGTGCGCTCGCTTGCCGACGGCTTTGAGGTGCGCGAGCTGGTGATCGCCTCCGAGGGCGTGCGCGCGACCCGCTGATCGGACGGGCGGGGGTGACGCGTGCTACTCTCAGGGTGTTCGACGCGCTCGTGCTACTTCGCGGGCTCCGGGTCAAGCGGCCCTCCTCAGATTCCTCATCCTTGAGACGCTGATTCGGGCAAAACCACGTCATCCCAACCGGCCGACCTAGCGCCGAGCAATCGAGCCTGGCGGTCTGCGCGCACAGTGACTTCTCTGCCTACTCTGCCCACTCTCCCTGTCTCTTCACACTCTGCACACTCATCCCTTCGGAAGGATCCGGTCTGTGACCGAAACCACCACTGGCCTCACCGCCATGAAGCTGCCCGAGCTCAAGAAGCTCGCCGGCGAGCTCGGCATCTCTGGGACCTCCGCCATGCGCAAGGGCGACCTTGTGGGCGCCATCTCCAGCCGGCAATCGAACGACTCAACTGCCCGTGAGCCGCGTGAGCCGCGCGAGCCCCGCCAGGCTCGCGAGCCTCGCGAGCCCCGGCAGCAGTCTCAGCCGGCCGCCGAGCAGAACGGCCAGCAGAACGGAGATGCGTCTGTTCGTCAGCAGGGCGATCGTCAGCAGGGCGACCGTCAGCAGAACGGTGAGCAGTCTGCCCGTCAGCAGGGCGACCGTCAGCAGAACCGAGACTCGGGCGGAGGCCAGAGTCGCGATCGAGGCCAGAACCGCGATGGTGGCCAGAACCGCGATGGTGGCCAGAACCGCGATGGTGGCCAGAACCGCGATGGTGGCCAGAACCGCGATGGTGGCCAGAACCGCGATGGTGGCCAGAACCGCGATGGTGGCCAGAACC
>WLOZ01000289.1 GCA_009699025.1 Actinomycetota bacterium | reverse complement strand
GGCGGTGGTGGTTCCGTCACCGGCCACGTCGTCGGTCTTCTTGGCGACCTCCTTGACGAGCTCGGCCCCGATCTTCTCGTACGGGTCCTCGAGCTCGATCTCCTTGGCGATGGAGACGCCGTCGTTGGTAATCGTGGGGGCTCCCCACTTCTTCTCGAGGACGACGTTGCGGCCCTTGGGGCCGAGCGTGACCTTGACGGCGTCGGCGAGGATGTTCATCCCTCGCTCGAGGCCGCGTCGGGCTTCCTCGTTGAACGCAATGATCTTGGACATCGGTGAGATGGTCCTCCCATATCGGGTGAATCGACGTGGGGGCGCCCGCGACGGACGGTACGAACCGATGCCCTCCTTGCCGGACACCGACCCGACCTCGCCCCAACCTCGAGATTGGCTCACCGGGACATGAAGCGACTGGTTGTCACTCTCCTGCCCCGAGTGCTAACTCCATTCTTGGCACTCTCGGGTCGAGAGTGCAAGCCGGGGTACCAGATTTCGTTCCGTGCGAGTCGATCAACGGGCCCTGGAACGTGGTGTCTGCCCCACAGGACCATCGCCTCTCGTCGCCGGCACGACACAGGTCGACGATGGAGTGAGCGCGGACAATCGCGCACAGTAGATCGGCCAGCCGCTCGATCAGGGAGGCTGGCGATTCGATCAGGGAGGACCCTGTCATGAGCCGACACCGCACCACCGGACAGTCCTGGAACGACGACCCGGCCCAGGAGGTGGTTGCCGAACTCTTCGCGGAGATCTCCCGCGAGCTGGGCACCGACGGGCCCGCGGAGACTTTTGGCCACCCGGATGATTCCCGCGTCGGTCACCTGGTCGAGGACGACCACGGCATGGGCAGTCACGACGACCACGACTACCTCGCCAACGACAGTCGCGACCTCACCGACCTGTCGATCGAGGAGCAGGCCATGCACCTGATCTCCGACGAGGAACTCGACGCCGACGAGGCCGGGCTCGACCCCGACATCACGGCCAAGATTCTACGCTCGCTCGGCGACCTCTGAGGACCGCTGACACCCTCACGTCACCCGCCTGGTGAAGGTGGTTCCTCGATCACACCAAGTGCGGGTAAAGGATCGGCTCAAGAGAGTTGATTCGTTTAACTCCCCCTCAATGGTGGTCGATTGTTGACCTCAGTGGGCGCCGCTGTGGCGCCGTCACCAAGGGAGGTGGGCACGCATGGCGCGCTCGACTGGAACACACCGCCGTGGGCCTCGCCTCACCACACGACGCGCTGACCTCACCACCGGGGTCGTGGCGGTAGGGCTCGGCGTAATCGCTGGAAGCTCGATCATCACCACGTCGTCGATGTGGGGAACCCCCGGCGGCACAGCCACCTCGCTGGGCACCGTGGCCGCGATGGTCGGCACCTACCTATGCCTGGTGCTCCTGCTCTTCATTTCGCGGGTTCCGTGGCTCGAGCGCGAGATGGGGCACGACCGCATGGTGGTGTGGCACCGCACGGTGGCTCCCCTCGCTCTGGCCCTGATTTTCGTACACGTCGCGCTCACCGGCTGGGGGTTCGCCCAGGCAGCTCAGGTGAATGTCGGTGCCGAGATCGTTCGACTGGTTACCACCTACCCGTGGATGATGCCGGCGGCCGTTGCCTTCGGCCTCATGATGCTGCTGGGCCTCGCCTCGTACCGCGGGGTGCGCAGTCGAATGAAGTACGAGACATGGTGGGCGTCGCACCTGTACTTCTACCTCGCCGTGGTGCTGGCCTTCGGCCATCAGATCGAGGGTGGAATCGTGCTGACGCAGCACCCGCTGATCCGCATCGGCTGGGTCGCGCTCTACGTCGCGGTGTTCGGCACCATTCTCGTGAGCCGGTTTGCCATTCCGGTGGTCAGCTCGCTGCGGCACGATCTGCGCGTGTGGCAGGTTGTGCCCGAGGGACACGACATGGTCAGCATCTACCTCACCGGGCGCAACCTCGAGCGCATCAACGCCCGTGGCGGCCAGTTCTTCCAGTGGCGCTTTCTCACGCGCACCTGGTGGTGGCAGGCGCACCCGTACTCGCTGTCTGCAGGGCCGACGAATGAGTGGCTGCGCATTACGGTGAAGGACCTCGGCGACCAGTCGCACGCCCTTGCCACGTCGCTGCACCGTGGCACACGTGTGATCGCCGAAGGCCCCTACGGGGTCTTCACCGCCGAGCGCCGCCACAGCGATCGTGTGGTCGCCATCGCTGCAGGGGTGGGCATCACCCCGATACGAGCAATGCTCGACGACCTCAACTCGACCACTGACGTCACCGTGCTCGTACGGGCCAACGGCGTCGACTCCGTGCCGCTACGCCGCGAACTCGAAGAACTGGCAGCACGCTCGGGTTGGCGCGTGTGGTATCTCGCTGGGAGTCGCGACGACCACCCGTTGACGGCCGAGTACCTCAGCGGACTGGCCCCCCACCTCGCCCATAGCGACGTGTACGTGTGCGGTCCCGAGGCCTTCACCGACGCGGTGCTGAGGGCAGCGCGCGACGCCGGGGTCGCGGAGTGGCACCTTCACCATGAATCGTTCGCGCTATGAGGAGACTGCCATGAAGCGGGCACTGATCGTCACCGCAGGAACCGTCGCCGGACTCGCGGCCGCGCTGTCGTACACGCCGCGCCCCGCCGCTGCCGACGATGCGTCACTCGCGGCACTGGGCAGCCTCGGGTCACTCGCGGCTACAGACGCCACCGCGCCCACTGCCGCCCCAGCGCCTGCTCCGAAGAAGGCAGTCGCTCCGAAGAAGGCGGGCCCGAAGGCGCCCGCATTGAAGAAGGCTGGTGTGAAATCGCCCGCAGTGAAGAAGGCTGGCGCAGCCCCTGCGCCATCGCCGTCCGGCCCAGCGCTCCCCGCTCCGCCGGTGCCGTCACCCACCACCACCCCTAAGCCCAAGCCCACCACCACCACAACGACACCCACCACCACACCGAAGCCCACACCGAAGCCCACACCGAAGCCCACACCGAAGCCCACACCGAAGCCGACACCGAAGCCGACACTGAAGCCCACTCCCACTCCCCCTGCGGCACCTAGCGGAGACTTCTCGGGCAGCGTGGCCAGGGCCGGCGTGTACGGAAGTGTTCAGGTGCAGATTCGCGTGAAGAACGGCGTCATCACCGCGGTCGCCGTCCCCACCTACCCCTCGACCGACCCTCGATCGGTGGAGCTGTCTGCCGCTGCCATTCCCGCCCTGTGCCAGGAGGCGGTGGCGGCGCAGTCAGCCTCGATCGCCAGCGTGTCGGGCGCCAGCTTCACCTCACGCGCCTTCATGGCCTCCCTGCAGGCAGCCATCACGGCGGCCGGACTGTGAACGGCGACGAGGTCGTTCGATTCGCCCCGCTCGAGGGGTGGGTGCGCACCACGCACGCCGAGGAGGTGTGGGGAACCGTCGTGACCTTCGACGTACGCGATGCCGAACTCGACGCTGACGCCCATCGGGCCGTCGCCGATGCCGCGGCCTACCTGCACCAGGTCGACGCGTGGTTCTCCACCTACCGGCTCGACACGCCCATCACCGCTCTGCGCCACGGCCTCTCGACGTATCACCAGATGCCTGCCATCGTGCGGCACGTGCTCGATCGATGCGCCGAGGCCCGCGACCTGACGAACGGGGTGTTCGACCCGTGGTCTGTTCCTGGTGGCGTCGATCCATCCGGGTACGTCAAGGGTTGGGCGGCAGACTCGGTGGCAGACATGATCGTTGCCCGTGGCTACCCCAACGTCAGCGTGAATGCTGCCGGAGACGTCACCTGTCGCGGCCTCCAATCGCCCGGATCGCCCTGGGTTGTCGGCATCCGGCATCCCGATGACCCGATGTCGGTCATTCGCGTCGTCTCAGCACTCGACTGCGCCGTCGCCACCTCGGGCGAGTACGAGCGCGGCCACCACATCATCGACCCACGCACCCACCGCAGCGAGGTGCAACTGCAATCGGCCACCGTGGTTGGGCCAGATGGGGGACTCGC
>WLOZ01000288.1 GCA_009699025.1 Actinomycetota bacterium | reverse complement strand
TCGTGGCGACGGACCCGGCGACGGCAGAAGTGCTCATGCCCGGCCTCGACGTACCCACCTCACTCGACGTCACCACGTGGTACCACCTCGCCGACGTCGACCCCAGTGAGTTGCTGGGCGGCGAGCCCGCGCTCGTCGTCGATGGCTGCACATCGGGGCCGCTCGTGAACTCGACCGTGCTCACCCACGCTGTGCCGGAGTACGCCACCGATGGTCGGGTGCTGGTGTCGTCGTCGGCTCTCGGTTACCGAGGCGACCGCACCGATGAGCGCTCGGCTCGACACCACGCGGCACGCATGTACGGCATCGACCCCGCGCGTTTGACCCATGTCGCCACCTATCCGGTGCTCAACGCGCTTCCGGCCATGACCGTGCCGTTCCGGGTGCGCAGGCCAGTGCGGTTCGGCGCGGGCCTCTACGTGGCCGGCGACCACCGCGACACGTCGTCGATTCAGGGAGCCCTGGTGAGTGGCCGCCGCGCCGCCGCCGCAGTGATTCACAACGAGTTGGGAGCAGCACCATGACGGTTCGACGCATCCTCGCCAGCAGTGGCGGCTTCGTGGCCACCGACCGTTGGGGCGTGCTGCGCCCGGGAGGCATTCTCACCGAGGCGCTCAGGCTGACGGGCAAGGAGCGTCCGCGCGTGTGCCTGGTGATGACAGCAAGCGGTGATGACCGGTCGTACCTCGTGCGCAGCTACGAGGCGTTGGCGGCCGTTGGCTGCGACGTGACCCACCTCGAGCTGTTCATGCAGCCCAACGCCGACCTCGAGGAGCGGCTCCTCGGCAGCGACATCGTGTGGGTCGGTGGCGGCTCGGTGGCCAACCTGCTGGCCCTGTGGACCCTGCACGGCGTCGACCCGGTGATGCGCGCGGCCTGGGAGCAGGGCACCATCCTCGCCGGTGTGAGCGCTGGCTCGATCTGCTGGCATGTGGGCGGGCCCACCGACTCGTTCGGCCCCACGCTTGCGCCGGTCACGAACGGGCTCGGACTGCTGCCCTACGGCAACGGCGTTCACTACGACTCCGAGGCTCAGCGCCGCCCCCTGGTGCACCAGCTCGTGGCCGAGGCCGTCATTCCGCTGACCTACGCGACCGACGACCACGTGGGCATCCTCTACGAGGGCACCGACCCCGTCGCGGTGATCACCGACTCGGAGGTTGACCCCCTGGCTGGGCCGGCGGGCTACAGGATTGAGCGTGTCGGCGGCGAGGTGGTCGAGTCGCGGCTGGCCCCGGGCCCGATCGGCTAACCGGCCCATCGGCCCATGGCGATGCGACGTGCACCGTGGTTTCCAGGGCACCGATTGACCAAAGAATCCCCCGACGGTCACCAATTGACCAAAGATGCCGGGATGGTCGAGAGGGGGAACCGCGGGGAAGGCACCCAGCGATGAGACGGTCAGCCCTGCCCCCGCCGAGATCGTCACCGCCTAGGCTGGAGTCATGCTGCGCCGCGTGGCCTTCTCCCCCGAGCCCCTCGACTACGAGGTCGGCTGGGCGCTGCAGCGCGAGGTGCACGCCCGCGTCGCCGACGGCACCGATCCGTCGACGGTGCTGCTGCTCGAGCACTCCGCCGTGTACACCGCCGGGCGGCGCACCGAGCCACTCGACCGACCCTTCGACGGAACCCCGGTGGTCGATGTCGACCGCGGTGGGAAGATCACCTGGCACGGCCCCGGTCAGCTCATCGCCTACCCGATCGTTCGACTGGCCGAACCCCTCGACGTCGTCGCGTTCGTGCGTCTCCTCGAGGGCGTGATCCTCGACACCTGCCACGAGCTCGGCCTCGATGCGGCAGAGCGGGTTGAGGGCCGCAGCGGCGTGTGGGTGCCGGCCGATACGCGCGGGCCCGCTCGCAAGGTCGCTGCCATCGGAGTGAGGGTGTCGCGCGGGGTCACGATGCACGGTCTGGCCCTCAACTGCGACTGCGACCTCGGGGCCTTCGACCGCATCGTGCCCTGTGGAATCCGCGACGCCGGGGTCACCAGCCTCACCGCGGAGTTGGGCCGCGCGGTCACCGTGGCCGATGCCCTGCCGCTGTTGGAGAACCACCTCTCGACCACGCTGCTCGTGGGGGCATCGTGACTGTTCCGCCCCAGGGCCCTCCCGTACTTCCGCCTAGTCCACCCACCGTCGCTCCCCCGGCGGCACCGTGGGCACCCGAGCCCAACGCCACCTCGCCCGCTCGGCCCACGCGTGCGCCCGAACCTCGAGGGCCCATCTGGCGCACGGTCGTCGCGATCGTGCTCGCCGCTCTCGCCGGACTGCTCGTGTGCGCGGGCTCGATCGCCCAGTGGGCGGCCACCACCGTGGTCAGCACCTCTGGCTTCACCGCAGCGGTGGGCCCCCTCACGGCGCACCCCGAACTGCAGAGAGAGCTCGCCGCCACCCTCACCGAGCGCGTGGTGACGGGTCTCCAAACTGCCGTCGAGAAGGCCCCCTTCCCTGCGAACCTCATGGCACCCTTCCTGCCGCAGCTCGCCGGGCCCATCACCGATGCGGTCACGAAGGTGGTCGCCAGCGACGCCGCTGCCGCCGCGTGGACCATCAGTGTGAGTTCGCTGCACGACCAGACGGTCGCGGCGCTCAGGGGGCAGGACTCCGGAATCGCGCTCGGGCAGGGCACGGCCACCATTGACCTCAACACGCTGAAGGACCCCATCGTCGCCGGCATCGACGCCCCCGATGTCGTGAAGTCGGTGCTCGGCGGCGTCGAGCTCGGTTCGATCACGGTCACCACGGGCGTCTCGCCGTGGGCCCTGACCCTCGGGGTACGCCTCGCCGACGTATGGGCGGCACTACTGGCCGCGGGCGTGGCGCTCGTGCTGCTGGCCGCTCTGATCGCGCGTCGCGCCGGCACCGGACTCATGCTCGCCGGTGGCGCGATTCTCGCCATCAGCGCCATCGCCGCTGTTGTCGCCCCCGCAAGCCTGCACGCCAACCCACCGGTCGACGGGCTGTCGCGGGCGCTGTCCGACGCCATCATCGGCTCGATCGAGGGTGGTCTCACCACCAACATCACGCTCGCCGCCGCAAGCGGGGTAGCAGTGCTCGTGGTCGGCCTGGTCGTCACGCTGGTGCGACGTCTCACACGGCGAGCCGCGCCCCCAGCAGCCGCCGCGTAGACTCGCACTCATGGTTGATCCCGACGGCCGACGTCTGCTGCGCCTCGAGGTGCGCAATGCCGAGGTTCCGATCGAGCGCAAGCCCCCGTGGATCCGCACCACGCTACGCACCGGCCCCGAGTACCTCGCCATCCGCGAGCGCGTGGCTGCCGAGGGCCTGCACACCGTGTGCCAGGAGGCTGGCTGCCCCAACATCTACGAGTGCTGGGAAGACCGCGAGGCCACGTTCCTCATTGGCGGCTCGGCCTGCACCCGGCGCTGTGACTTCTGCCAGATCGACACCGGCAAGCCCGACCCGCTCGATCGAGACGAGCCGCGCCGCGTCGCCGAGTCGGTGGCCACGATGGGGCTTCGCTACGCCACCGTCACCGGCGTCGCGCGCGACGACCTGCCCGACCAGGGCGTGTGGCTCTACGCCGAGACGGTGCGCGCGATTCACGCCGCTGTTGACGGCTGCGGGGTGGAGGTTCTCATCCCCGACTTTTCCGGCGACCCCACCCTGCTCGCTGAGGTGTTCGACTCGCGCCCAGAGGTGCTGGCGCACAACCTCGAAACGGTGCCTCGCCTGATGCGTCGCATCCGGCCCGCGTTCCGATACGAGCGCTCGCTCGACGTGCTCACGCAGGCACGAGCGGCCGGGCTGGTCACCAAGTCGAACCTCATTCTGGGCATGGGCGAGGAACGCACCGAGGTCGAGTCAACCCTGCGCGACCTGCACGAGGCGGGCTGTGACCTCATCACCATCACGCAGTACCTGCGGCCCTCGGCGCGCCACCACCCGGTTGAGCGCTGGGTCACCCCCGACGAGTTCGTCGAACTGGCGGCCGTCGCCGAGCAGATCGGA
>WLOZ01000287.1 GCA_009699025.1 Actinomycetota bacterium | reverse complement strand
TGGTTGAGGATCGTGTCGACGCACAACGCGGTCTTGCCAGTCTTGCGGTCACCAATGATCAGCTGCCGCTGACCGCGGCCGATCGGGGTCATGGCGTCGATGGCCTTGATGCCCGTCTGCAATGGCTCGCTGACGCTCTGGCGCTGGACTACTGAGGGTGCCTGCAACTCAAGGGCGCGTCGCCCGGAAGCGGTGATCTCTCCACGGCCATCGATGGGCTCGCCCAGCGGGTTGACCACACGACCTAGGAACTCGTCGCCCACCGGGACCGAAAGCACCTCCCCGGTTCGCCTCACCGACATGCCCTGCTCGATCTTGTCGAATTCACCGAGGATGACTGCGCCGATGCTGTGCTCGTCGAGGTTGAGCGCCACCCCGAGGACGCCACCGGCGAACTCAAGCAACTCCTGGGTCATCGCTGAGGGCAGGCCCTCAACGTGGGCGATACCGTCGCCGGCGTCGATGACCGTGCCGACCTCCTCGCGACCGGTGCCCGCCTCAAAGCTCGAGACGTAGCTCTCGATCGCGCCCTCAATGTCCTGAGCGGAGATTGTCAACTCTGCCATGGCTTTCGCCTTCCTCTTTGTCTTGGTCGTTCGTCAGTCGGGTACCGCTAGTTGGGCACCGCTAGTTGGGCACCGCTAGTTGGGCAGTTTCGTTGCTGCTTCCACCAGCCGTGATGAGAGTGTTCCGTCGATCAGTTCGTCGCCGACAGCGACCGAGAGGCCACCGAGCAACTCCGAATCGACAGTGAGCTGAACGGACACTGGGTTGTGGTAGATGCGAGTGAGCACGTCGGTCAGTCGCTGGCGCTGAACCTCGCTGAGGTCGGCCGCCGCACTCACCTGAGCGACGAGCTCCCCCTGCCTGGCCACCGCCAACTTAACCAGGTCGTGCACCGCCTCATCCGCACGCTCGCCCCGCAGGAGCCCCACGGTCTGGGCGAGCAGCGCGGCAGCAATCGGATTGGCACCGCTGGCTCGGTCGAGAATGCCACGCAGAAGAGCAACGCGGTCGTCGGCCGGCTTGGAGTCGCCGAGAAGTGAGGTCAATCGCGGTTGGGCATCTAGTACCCTGCCGAATCGGAAGAGCTGCTCAGCCACTTCGTCAGACTGCCCCTCGCGATCGGCCCGGGCCAGCAGGCTCAGCCGCGCAACGTGCTGCACAGTGCTGACGAAGTCTCTCGTGCTCGACCAGCGAACCGAGACCGCCGCGTTGAGGATCTCAAGGGTGTGAGAACCGACTCGGCCACCAAACAAACTCTGCAACATCCGTCTCTTGGCCTCGGTATCGCCCGTTGCCTCCGCGAGATGCCTGCCGAGGATCGGCTCATTCAGCAGTAATCCGTCGACCACGGCTAGTTCGTCTGCCAACGTCGACAGTTCCTCTGGACTCAGCAAGCCCGACATGGCGTCGAACCGCGCAACCACGGCTACCTGAGCGTCGCGGCTGGCCGATCGCAGGCCGGTCGACGACACCTCGGGAGGGGTCGACGTCGGAGCCATCGACTCAAGCTCGTCTAGGAACCGGTCCACCGTGGCCGACCGCGCCTGTGGTTCGGCCACATGTGCCTCCACGAGTTCGGCGGCCCGCCGAACCGACTCATTGCCGAGGTCGCCGCGAAGTTGGCGGATGAGCTGGGCTCGCAGCAACATCACCTGCCGACCGCCGTTGACCCGGATGCGCTCAGCCTCGACACCGGCCTGTACCTGCAGTTGCTCGACGATCCGAACCGAGTCGAAACTTGCTTCATCGACGATGTGCTTGGCCTCGACGCGTCCGTCGTCGACTCGCTTGTCGTGGTACACGTCGGCCGCCGCCAGCCGCTGGGTGGCCTTGGCGCTCTCATCGAGTTGGGTGCGCACGGCCTCCTGACGTTCACGCATGATCTTGCCCACCAGCGGGACCACGTATTTATTGATGATCCAGACGATGACGGCAAAGCCGATCAACTGCCCAATGAATGTCGACATCTCCGCCTCCTCTACCTAGTGGACCTTCGTCGCCGACGAGTTGCTCACGTCAGCACCGAGAACCCGGCTCGCCAAGGTTTGCGACAGGCTCTCGACCGAGGCACTCAGGCTAGGAGCGATCGCATCACTGTGCACCTGCAGTTCCTCGCTCGCCTGCTGCAGGGTACCTGCAACTTCCTCGCTCGCCTGCGCCCGGAGTTCGTCAATGACCTGGCGACCATCCGCCCTGGCCTTGTCGCGGATACCGGCGGCCTCGGAGCGTGCCGAAGCGAGCTCCTTGTCGTAGTCAGCCTCGGCGGCCGACTCCTGCGCGCCTGCCTCACGGTTCTCATCGCCGGTTTGGACCACCATCCGGTCTCGCTCGTTCAGCACCTGCTGAATTGGTGGCACGACAAACTTACCGATGATGAAAAGCACGATCAGGAAGATCGCCAGCACGACGAAGAAGGTGCCGTTGGGGATGAGGAAGTTGCTGGTGCCACCTTCCTCAGCCGCCAACGCAATGACACGTGTCACCACAACTACGCCCATTGCGACTTAGGACGCGCCCGGCGTGGCGAACACGAACAGCGCCATGAAAGCCAGGTTGATGAAGTAGGCCGCCTCAACCAGACCAACCGTAATGAAGAAGGGCGTGAACAGTCGGCCCTGTGCCTCAGGCTGGCGCGCGATGCCGGAGATCAGCGCGTTACCGGCGATACCGTCACCGATTCCAGCGCCGATGGCGCCACCGCCCAGAATAAGGCCACCGCCAATCAGTGCGCCGGCGACGATTTGTGGGTCTACTGCCATTACGTGCCCTCCTTAATTGCTGGTAGGTCCGCTACCAGGACGTGGGTTGCTCGTGAGAACGACACAAGCTTTTGTTGCATCTAATGGTGTTCCTCATCCAGTTCCATTGACTGGCTGAAGTACAAAATCGTGAGCAGCGCAAAGATGAACGCCTGGATCAGTCCGACGAAAAGGTCGAAGGTCTTCCAGATGGCGTTCGGCGCCCACATAATATACGGCGGGAACATGGCAATCAGCGCCACCATCACCACGCCAGCGAACATGTTACCGAAGAGTCGAAGCGACAGAGAAATCGGCTTGGCGATCTCCTCGACGATGTTGATCGGGGCAAGGAATGCCACGTGGCCCTTGACCAGCTTGACCGGGTGGCCGATGAGACCGCGTCGACGGAATCCGGCACCGTGGTAGCAGATGAAGACGAACAGAGCCAGCGCAAGCACGAAGTTGATGTCAGCGGCGGGAGGCTTGAGCAGTTCCACAGTCGCACCCGCGGAGTCGGTGTACTGAAGGGGCAGCACCGCAATCCAGTTCGCGGCCAAGATAAAGACAAATAGAGTGACGGCAAGGGGCAGGACGAAGGGGGCAACCGTCATGCCGATTGCCGACTCGATCTGTGCCCGCATCTGGGCGGTGAGGGCCTCCCAGAAAAGTTGAACGCCACTGGGTACCCCTGTTGAGGTCACCTTCGCGCGCAGGATGAAGGCAAGTACCAGAGTGATGGCCGCCGCAACAGAGGTGGCCAAGACCGTGTCCGTGTTGACGGTCATGCCGAACCACGTGGCTGTGCTGTGGTGTCCGACCTCGATGCCCGCTCGGACGAGCGATGGTGTGAACATGGTGCCTAGTCCTTGGAATCGTCGAAGATCGTGAATGGAACCGCAGCAACGATCTGGTTCTCAGCGGGCGGGCCGTCGAGCTCACCGGTGCGCAACTTCTTGTACACCGGCAGGACCGTGCTCAGTACGAGGAAGACCTGGAAGAGCGCCAGTCCAAAGAGTGCGCCGAGGCCGGTCGGTCGGAAGAAGTACCCGATGGCCAATGCGATCACGGTGATCACCAGCAGGCGGGTGGCCGAGTTCAACGCCATCTTGCTCTTAGGCGGATTGTCCTGGGCGGTGATGACGGCTACCGACCTTCGGACGAGGAGGGCGTTGAGTAGGCCGAGGAAAAGTCCGACGCCGAAGAAGACTCCAAACATCGCGGCGCCTGCCCAGGC
>WLOZ01000286.1 GCA_009699025.1 Actinomycetota bacterium | reverse complement strand
GGCGTTGACGTCGTCATAGTGCCACTCCCCATCGATTGGTGGGTGCGACCGAGGCCGGCACCGATAGCATCTCGAATGTTGCGTTGAGCGCACACTAGACGAGAAAGCGCGGTGGCGTCATGCCCGGTAAGGCCACAGAGTCCGACCACTTAGTCATCTTCGGCATCACCGGAGACCTCGGGTACAAGATGACCCTTCCCTCGCTCTACCGACTCGAGAGTCGCGGCCTACTCAAGGTTCCAGTGCTCGGGGTGGCGTTCGAGGACTGGACCGTCGACCAACTGGTCGCCCGTGCGCACTCTGCAGTCATCGAGTTTCTTGAGCAGGCCGGTGACGAGTTCGACCAGCACGTGTTCGATCGCTTCGCCGCCCGCCTTTCGTACGTGCATGGCGACTTTACCGACGCGGCGCTCTACCAGCGGGTCGCTGCGGCCCTCGCCGGCTCGTCTTCGCCCCTCTTCTACCTTGAGATCCCGCCGTCGCTGTTCGGCCCCGTGGTCGAGAGTCTCGGTGCCGCACACCTCACCTCGGGGGCACGTATCGCGGTTGAGAAGCCCTATGGCACCAGCCTCGACACCGCGATTGAGCTCAATGAGCGGCTGCTCAAGGTGGTGAACGAAGACCAGATCTTCCGGGTCGACCACTTCCTCGGCAAGGAGCCGGTGCAGGACATCACCTATCTCCGATTCGCCAACGCGCTCTTCGAGCCCGTATGGAACCGCCACCATGTCGACTCGATCCAGATCACGATGGGCGAGTCGTTCGGCGTGGAGGACCGAGGGTCGTTCTACGACCGCGTGGGTACCCTGCGCGACGTACTGCAGAACCACCTGCTGCAGGTGCTGGCACTCGTCATGATGGAGCCTCCGGGGGCTGGAGACAACGCGGTCTCCGACTCTCGTCGCATCCTCGTGCAAGCAATGCGGCCCATCGACCCCAAGCACGCGGTGCGCGGCCAGTACGCCGGATACCAGTCGATTCAGGGCGTCGACCCCGACTCCGACACCGAGACGTTCATCGCCGTGAAGCTCGAGATCGACAACTGGCGCTGGGCGGGCATTCCCGTGTACATCCGGGCCGGCAAGCGCATGCCCGGCACCGCCACCGAGGTTGTGGTGCGACTCAAGCGAATTCCGCCGGTACGCGTCGGCAATAGGCTAGTGACCACTCCCGGCCACGACGAGATCGTCTTCAACGTGGGCCGCCACGCAGGCGTCGACATCGGCGTGCGGGTGAAGCAGCCCGGACTCGACGTGACCGAGCCAACGTGGTTGTCAGTGCACTTCGAGGACGTGCTGGGCGAGGCCCCCGGCCCCTACGAGAGGCTCCTTGACGACGCGCTTCACGGCAACAACGACCTGTTCCCCCAGTGGTCAACCGTCGAGGCCACGTGGCGCATCGTGCAGCCACTGCTCGACAATCCGCCCCCGGTTCTTCCCTATTCTCAAGACACATGGGGTCCCGAGGCGGCCCAGGACCTGATCCGTGGGCACGGACCGTGGAAATGTCCGCACGTGATGGATCAGCATTGAGCAACGTCCCGATCCCTACCGAGATGTGGGGCCACATTTCCACGCATGCCGAGGAGATGCGCGACACCCACCTGCGCGATCTGTTCGCCGCTGATCCCTCGCGGGCCGATCGCTTTCAGACCGATGCGGCCGGCATTCACCTCGACTACAGCAAGCACCGGGTGACCGACGAGACTCTTGCCCTTCTTTTTGCGCTTGCGCGCGAGCGAGGTGTTCCCGAACGGCTCACAGCCATGTTTGCCGGCCAGCGCATCAACACCACCGAGGACCGCTCGGTTCTCCACGTGGCACTGCGCATGCCGCCTGCCCTGTCGCTCGATGTTGACGGCGTCGATGTCGTGGCCGAGGTCAACGGGGTGCTCGACCGCATGGCCGCGTTCAGCGAGCGCGTCCGCTCAGGGGAGTGGACCGGTCACACCGGGCTTCCAATTCGGGCCATCGTCAACATCGGCATCGGCGGATCAGACCTCGGCCCAGTGATGGCCTACGAGGCGTTGAGGCACTACAGCAAGCGCGACATCACCTTCCGATTCGTATCGAATGTCGACGGAACCGATATCGCCGAGGCGACGCTCGACCTCGACCCGGCGGAGACGCTCTTCATCGTGTCGTCGAAGACGTTCACCACCCTCGAAACGATGACGAACGCGCGCTCGGCGCGCGAGTGGCTTGTGGCGGGGCTCGGCGCCGACGTCGACATCGCCAAGCACTTCGTGGCTGTAAGCACCAACTCCAGCGGAGTCGAATCGTTCGGAATCGACACTGCGAACATGTTCGGTTTCTGGGACTGGGTGGGGGGTCGCTACTCGATGGACTCCGCTATCGGACTGTCGACCATGATCGCGGTCGGCCCCGCAGCCTTTCGAGACATGCTCGCCGGCTTCCATGCCATCGACGAGCACGTGCGCACGGCGCCGCTCGAGTCGAACATCGCGGCGATTATGGGTCTCATCGGCCTGTGGTACCGCGACTTCTTCGACGCGCAGACAGTGGCGGTGCTCCCGTACGAGCAGTATCTGAAACGCTTTCCCGCGTACCTGCAGCAGCTGACCATGGAGAGCAACGGTAAGCACGTCACCCTCGACGGCTCATCCGTCGACCACCTCACGGGCGCCATCTACTGGGGAGAGCCGGGCACCAACGGCCAGCACTCGTTCTACCAGTTGCTGCACCAGGGCACCACGCTTGTGCCCGCCGACTTCATCGTGTTCGCGCGCTCGCTCAACCCGCTCGGCGATCACCACGACATTCTGGTGGCCAACGTGCTTGCGCAGGCGTCGGTGATGGCGTTCGGCCGCACGGCCGACGAGGTTCGCGCCGACGGCACTCCCGAATCGGTGGTCGCGCACAAGGTCATGGAGGGCAACCGTCCCTCCAGCATGCTGATGCTCGACGAGCTCACTCCGTTCGCGCTCGGCTCGCTGGTCGCACTGTACGAGCACATCGTGTTCGTGCAGGGCTGCGTGTGGGGTATCGACAGCTTCGACCAGTGGGGAGTCGAGCTGGGCAAGGTGATGGCCCAGCGCATCATTCCGTCGCTCACCGGCGCCGACATTCCTGAGGGCGTCGACCCCTCGACGGCGGCCCTCATCGCGAGGTACCGAGAGCGGAGAGCCTGAGCCTCGCCCCCGCCCCCTCTCTTTTCCCGAACTTGTGTCAGAAATGGACACCAGCTGTCCGTTTCTGACACAAGTTCCGGGGATAGGTCGGTCGGGACGGTCACGTATCGCACGCCTGTGGATAAATTTCTCGACGGTCCCTGCGCTTGGGGCACTCTGTAGCAATGCGCAGCTCGCACTGGTCGGTCATCGAGGTGGAGCACCTTGCCCGCGCCCAGCACGGAATCGTGAGCCGCGCGCAGGTCGCCGAAATTGGCGTCAACCCGCGCATGGTAAGTCGACTGCTGTCGACCGGACGCTGGCGCGCGTACCTGGGTGTCATCGTGGTTCCCGCGACCGAGTCCGTTCGCGACATCGGCGATGCGACGGCCCTGCAGTTGCGCCTCGGCCCTCAGTCATTGGTATCGGGGCCCACTGCTCTGCGACTACAGGGCATCGACATCTCCGATCGAATGCTGGTCGCCTGGGTGCCTCGTCCCTCGATGCCACGACTGGGAGGCGTGCGATTGCTCCGTGACGACCTGCCTCGGCAGGTTCGGGAGATCCGGGGTTTGCACTTAGCAGCGCCGATCGACGCTTTGCTCGACACCGTGATCAGTGTGACCGTGCCACAGTCGCGCGAACTACTCGATCTGGCGCTTCAGCGCAGGTGGTTAACGGCCGACGACTGGTTCGACGCAGTGCACGTTCGGCTGGGACGCGGGCGGGCTGGAGCGGCACGACTGCGCCGGTTGAGCCTCAGCATCGCCGAGGGAACACACTCCGACGGCGAGCGTCGCTGCGCCCGACTCTTCCGCGCGGCCGGGATTACCGATTGGGTTGCGAACTACGTG
>WLOZ01000285.1 GCA_009699025.1 Actinomycetota bacterium | reverse complement strand
TCCGCGCGGACGAAGGGCGCCGTAGCGCCCAGGAGGAACACCGGGATCGTGCCCGCGGTCGAGGCGCTCGTGGTCGCCACGACCACACGCTTGGCGCTGGGAGGCCGCGGCGCAGATTGTATGCGACTCGACCCACTCTGAGACATGTCGGGAGTTTAGCGCCTTGTGATTCCAGCGGAAGCACGGTCGCCAAGGTATACAACGATCATTGACTCGCTCGTTTCCGATCTCTAGTCTCAGAGCACCACGACACCCAGGCCGCCCGCGTTCGAGCGGTCTCGCCAGAAGGACGCCATGCCCTCCAGCCCTGCGGTACCCGCCTCTGCCGCCCTCCACGACGCCCCTGCGTCGGCTGGCGCGGCGACTTCCACAGGTCCCCTCGATGGCATCACCGTGATCGAGCTCGGACAGCTGATCGCGGGCCCCTTCGCCTGCCAGATCCTCGGAGACTTCGGCGCGGAGATCATCAAGGTCGAACTGCCCGAGGGCGGCGACCCGATGCGGCAGTGGGGGCGCCTGACCCCGGAGGGCGAGTCGCTCTGGTGGTCGGTGATCGGCCGGAACAAGAAGTCCGTCACCCTCGACGTTCGCACCCCGGCGGGGAGGTCGGCGCTGCTGAGCCTCATCAGCACGGCCGACGTCGTTGTCGAGAACTTCAGGCCCGGAACCCTCGAGTCGTGGGGCCTCGCCTACGAGGACCTCACCGCGCAGAATCCCGGCCTGATCATGGTGCGCGTCAGCGGCTTCGGCCAGACGGGGCCGTACTCCCACCGCGCGGGCTTCGGCGCCATCGGTGAGGCCATGGGAGGGCTGCGCTACCTCGTGGGAGAGCCGGGTCGGCCCACCGTTCGTACCGGCCTCGCCCTCGCCGATGCCGTGTCAGGGCTGATGGGCGCCCTCGGCGCCGTCATCTCGCTGCTGGAACGGCGCTCGTCGGGGCTTGGGCAGGTGATCGATGTCGCCCTGTACGAGTCGATGCTGACCCTGATGGAGTCGATCATCCCCGAGTACGTGGCCACCGGCGAGATCCGCGAGCGCACCGGGGCGACGCTGCCCGGCGTGGCGCCGTCCAACGTGTACCCCACCGCCGACGGGCGCGACATCGTGATCGCAGGCAATCACGACAGCGTCTTTCGTCGGCTCACGGAGCTGATGGGCCGTCCGGAACTGGCCGACGACCCCCGGTTCACCTCCCACGTCGCACGCGGCGAGCACATGGCCGAGATTGACGAGATCCTTGGCTCCTGGACCAAGACGCAGCTCTCCGACGAACTGGTCGAGGCGCTCGCCCAGGCGGGCGTGCCGGCAGGCCCCATCTATCGAGCCCCCGACATGCTGGCGGACCCGCACTTCGCGGCCCGCGACTCCCTCGTCTCAGTCGACCACCCCACCCTGGGCTCACTCGTCATGCAGAACGTCGCTCCCAAGGCCTCCCGCACCCCCGGGACGATCCGTTGGGTGGGCCCCGCGCTGGGTGCCCACAACGACGAGGTGCTCGCCGACAGGCTCGGACTCACCCCCGAGCAGATCGAGCAGTCGCAGGGCCGAGGCGCCGTATGACGCCGGCACCCATGCAGCGGGTCACCGAGTCGGCGGCGAGCTCGTCGACAGCACGCGCGTACGACCTCATCCGCTCCGAACTCGGAAGTGGCTTCGTCCCGAGCATCTACCAGGTGCTCGCCGCCTGCCCGCCCGCGCTCGACGCAGCGGTCGAGGTGCTTCCGCGGGTGGTGGCCGTGGCCCGCGACGCCGACTTCCCCGCTCGCGTCTGCGCCCTCGTGGCAACCGAGCTAGCCGCTGTCGATGGCGGGGAGCTGCGAGGAACACGGGCACTCGACGACGCCTCACGCGACGTCATTCTGGGGTATCGCTCGGCCAATCCCCTCAATCTCCTGCTCGCTCTCGCGCTGCTCGGAACGGGCGTCCCCGAATGGCCCGGAGTGATGACGGCAGTCAGTGTGTCTGCCCCTGCGCCGACCGACGCCAACCCTTCCCTCGAGGACGAGATCACGCTCGCCCACGGCGGGGTGCTGCTTCCCGGGCTGTGGCGCGACCTCCTGTCGATCTCCAGTGCCTCAGACCCGTGGTCCGAGGTTCGCGCCTTCGCCGCCGATGGATCGATGCCGAGCGTCCGCGCCCAGGTGCGTGCCCTGGCGGAACAGGTGCTGCACGAGGGCCACCTCGCGACCGCAGACGGGATCCTCGGAAGGCCGCTGCCTCTCGAAGTGCCCCACCTCACGTGGTTTCCCACCGGCATTGCCACGATGATCGTCGAGGCAGAGGTACTCGTCTCCAGCTCACCGACCAGTCAGTGACCAACCCAACGCACGACTCGAGAGGACATGACATGACTCAACCCAAGGCACGGATCGTCGAGGTGCTCATGCGCGACGGACTCCAGACGATGGTGCACGAGGAGGGCTGGCACGTCCCCACCACCGACGAGAAGCTGGCGATGATCGAGATGATCGCCGACGCCGGGGTGCCTGAGATCGAGGTCACCGGCTTCGTCCACCCCAAGGTGATTCCCATGCTCGCCGACGCAGACGAGGTTGTCCGCCGTCTGCCCAAGCGCGAGGGCGTCGTCTACCGCGCGCTGGTGCCCAACCTGCGTGGTGCGCAGAGGGCCATCGATGCGGGCTGCACCAAGGTCTCCGCGCTCATCGTGGCCTCAGAGGCGTACAGCATGAAGAACTCTCGGATGAACATCGCCGACAACGTCGAGCAGATCCGACAGATCGCGGAACTGGCCCACAGCGCCGGTATCGACATCGACGTCAGCATGGGCATCTGCTTCCTCTGCCCCTTCGAGGGCCGCATCGAGGAGTCTCGGGTGCTCGGGCTGATCGAGACCTTCGCCGGTTTCGGCATCCACGAAATCAGCATCGCCGACAGCATCGGCATGTCGAACCCTCGCGATGTCGGCTCGCTCGTGAAGGCCATCACCACCCGCTTCCCCGACATCACCTTGGGCGTGCACCTGCACGAGTGCACGGGGATGGCGATCGCCAACACCCTGGCCGCCTACGAGAACGGCGCGACCGTCTTCGAGGCGTGCATCGGCGGCTACGGAGGCGGCATCGCGATGCCGGTCTCGGTGCTCGGAATGGGCAACGTCTCGACTGAGGACGTCGTGCACCTCTTCCGCGAGATTGGCGTCGAGACGGGCGTCGACCTCGACGCGCTGCGCGCGGTCGGAGTGCACGCGGCCCAGCTGATCGGGATCCCCTCGCGCTCACGGGTCACGCAGTTCGGCACCTACGAGGAGTTCCACGACATGGCTCAGCAGTACCGCTGACCACAAGGAAGTGCCAGGGACACCGCACCGACCAACCATGGGAGTGACGATGACGCGCCTCGTTCTGAGCAATGCGACCTACTATGTCGGAACCGACTTCACCGGCGTGACCGGTGACATGGTCATCGAGGACGAGCGCGTCATCGCGGTCGGGGGGGATCAGGAACGCCGTCCCGGTGACGTCGTGCTCGACCTCGGCGGCGCCTACGTGATCCCTGGCCTCATGGACGCACACTGTCACCTCATCTACCGAGATGTCGCTGATCCTTACGACATCGAGTTGAGGAAGTCGATCGCCGAGGCGACCATCGACGCCGTGTTCAACGCGTCGACGCTGCTTGACTGCGGATTCACCACGATCCGAGACGTCGGGAGCCGAGGCAACATCGGTGTCGAGACCCGCAATGCGATCAACCGCGGTGACATCCGTGGGCCACGGGTCTTTCCCGCCGGGCGCATCCTCTCAGCCCCCGGCGGGCTCGCCGACTTCCATCCCTCTCACGTCTTCGAGGGTCGCCCCTACCCCTATGGGCTCGGGGTGCAGGTCATCGGCCCTCACGAGGCGCGGGCCGAGATCCGTCGGCAGCTCAAGGACGGGGTCGCGTGGATCAAGGTGGGGGTGAGCGGTACCGGCTTCAACCCGCTGTGCCCGGCCGAGCGCAATGGCCTGTCCGAGCCCGAGTTCGAGGCCGTGATGAAC
>WLOZ01000284.1 GCA_009699025.1 Actinomycetota bacterium | reverse complement strand
CTCGACCTCGACCTCTGCCTCCAGCGGATCAAAGTCGACGTCGTCGGCGTTCACCTCGGCCACGTCGGCTGCACTGGGCTCAGTCATGACCTCCGAGTGTGCCCCGCAGCCGTGCTGCAGAGCGACCACGCGGCCGTCGGAGGGTGACATGGGCTGCGCGCACACCCCGAACGCCTGGCCGAGGGACCCACCCAGCGGCATCAGCCATCCGCAGGTCACACAGCGGTCGGTCGCTGCTCGGGCTAGGGCTGAGTCGGGCCCACAGTCGCCCGCGAACCAGCGCTCGGCAGCGTCATCGCGGCCGAGCGCAGAGAGCACCCGTTCGCGGCCAAGGCCGAGTTCCCACTGCAGGGGGTGCAACGGATTGTCAGCCACCACGGTGTCGGTGTCGTCGGCGGCGGTGAAGCCTGCGGTGAGCCTAGCGTCGTCGGTTGCGGTGGGAAAGATGTCGCCCACGCCTAGGTCACCCGGCAGCACCCGCTCGCTCCAGGGCCGCCATGCGGGGGTCAGCAGTGCCCTGTCACCCGGTTCGAGCCACAGTTCGTCGATGGTGACATGATCGGAATCCGGGGCACGCGACACGGCGACGGCCCAGTTCCAGCCGACGTAGCCAGGGTGCGCACACTCGAACCGATGCACCGCGGTGAGCGCGCCGGTGGCCTCAATCGCCCCAGCAACGCCGACATGGCCCGGCTCCTGAGCCACCGCCAGCAGTGTTTCCCTGCAGAGCGCCTCCGCGCCCCCACAGACAGGATCCAGCAGCATCTCGATCACTCCGGCGTCAGACATCGATGTCGTCCGCGACCGCGCGCAGCACCTGGGCGACCTTGCGTGCCTTCTCATCCTTGGGGTAGCGACCACGGCGGAAGTCGTTGCCCGTGTCGTCGAGCAGTCGGATGAGCGTCTCGATGATCACGGCCATATCGTCGGCCTGCTTGCGATTCGCCTTCACGATGGAGGCTGGCTGCTCGAGCACGACCACCGACAGCGCCTGCTTACCACGCTTGCCGTCGACGATCCCAAATTCAACCTTGGCCCCGGGCTTGAGAGCCTCGACCCCTGAAGGCAGCGTCGACGAGTGAACAAAGACGTCTTCGCCCTCGTCGGACGCGAGGAAGCCAAAGCCCTTCTCGACGTCGTACCACTTCACTTTGCCGGTGGGCACCGTCATCACTCCAGAGCTCGTTGTCCGTGATCGGAAGAAACCTTCAGACGCCAAGGGTATCCGCCTACCACCCCCGTGGTCGATTCGGTGTCGGGGAGATGGGGTAGGTCGCGCACGCCATCGGTCGTCGCGTAGCGTCACGTGCAATGCCCACCCGCCCTGCTGATGCCCCGCGATCGCTTGCCGACGACCTTCGTCGGCGGTCGGACGACGCCCTAGCCGTGCTGCTGCAGGCACGGCCGGACCTGGTACACCCGGTTCCAGCCGATCTCACCGCACTGGTGTCGCGCGCGAGCACCTCGGTCTCGACCGCACGAGCCCTCGACCGGCTCGATGCCTGGGCGCTGCAGGTCGTGGAGGTCGTTGCCGCGCTTCCCGACCCCACCTCCTTCGACGAAGTGGTCGACGCACTTGTCGGAATCGCTCGGGCCGACGTCGACAGCGCGTGCGGCCTCCTGCTTGACCGCGCCCTGCTGTGGGGCAGCTCCGACGAGCTTCACCTCGTCCGCGCCGCGCGCGAGGCAGTGGGTGCCTGGCCCGCCGGGTTGTACGCGCCGGGACTGTCGGCGCTGAGCGCCGACGCCGTGATCACCCTCGTTCAGGACGCGCCCCCCGAGGCTCGATCGGTGCTCGACCACCTCCTGTGGGGGCCGCCACTCGGGTCTGTTGCGGCCGCCGACCGCGCCGTCACCGTCGAGAGCGCCAGCACGCCAATCGAGTGGCTTCTCGCTCGATCACTGATAGTGCCCCTCGACGCGACCACCGTTGTGCTGCCGCGCGAGGTAGCTCTGGCACTGCGCGGCGGAGCCTTCCTGCGCGACCCTAGTCCTGCGCCACCCCAGCCCATCACGCCGATTCAGCGAGACGCTGGGGCGATCGACGCCTCGGCTGGCCAGAGCGCCTTCGCGGCCGTGCGCCGGGTTGAAGACCTGCTGGAGCAGTGGTCGGTGGCACCCCCGTCGCAACTGCGCTCCGGAGGCCTGTCGGTTCGCGACCTAGCAGCAGCAGCCCGCGCCCTCGACTGCGACGAGTCAGCCGCCGCGCTACTCATCGAGGTGGCGCACGCTGCCGGACTTCTCGCCTCCGATGAGGAGGAGCACCCCGTGTGGCTGCCCACGTCCGCATACGACCTGTGGCTCACCCTCGACGTCGTCGAGCGCTGGGCCCAGCTCGCTAGTGCGTGGCTGACACTCCCCCGCGTTCCCGCCCTGATCGGACAGCGCGACGATCGCGACTCACGGCTCAATGCCCTCACCCCCGACCTCGACCGAGCGGACGCTCCCGAGGTGCGCAGACTGACCCTCAACTCGGGACTGGCGGCTCCCGCCGGCACTGCGCTCACAGCCGAGCACGTCCGCGGCGAGCTCGCGTGGCGGCGTCCCCGACGCACGTCGCGGGTGCGCGACATCATGATCGACTCAACGCTTCACGAGGCTGAGATGCTCGGGGTCACAGGCCTAGGAGCCCTGTCGGGGCCCGGCAGGGCGCTACTGAACACCCCCCTGTCTCAACGCGGACCAGCCTCGACGAAGCGTGCATCGTCCTCCCCTGATGCCGCCGTGGCCGCCATGGCCCCACTTCTGCCGACCCCCCTCGACCACGTGCTACTTCAGGCCGACCTCACGATCGTGGCCCCGGGCCCGCTCGAATCGTCACTTGCCCGCGAGGTGGGGCTTATGGCCGACGTCGAGAGCACCGGGGGTGCCACCGTGTACCGACTAACGGCTGACAGCCTGAGGCGCGCTTTTGACGCCGGCCGAAGCGCCCACGACGTGATGCAGTTCCTCGAGTCGCGCTCGCGCACTCCCGTGCCGCAGCCGCTCGCCTACCTCGTCGACGATGTCGCCCGCAAGCACGGGGTTGTGCGAGTGGGGGCGGCTGGCTCGTACGTACGGTGCGACGACGAGGCGGCGCTCTCGCAGATTCTGGTCGACAAGCGGGCGGCGTCACTGAGAGCCGTGCGCCTGGCTCCGGGCGTTCTCGCCCTGCAGGTTCCGGTCGATGAAGCGCTTCCGGTGCTGCGCGCGCTAGGCCTCGCGCCGGCTGCCGAAGCGCCCGACGGCACCGTGGTGATCCGGCGGCCAGACTCGCGTCGCACCACCGGCCGAGCGCGCTCGGCCCACCGGGTGACAGAACCCTCAGCCCCCGATGCGCTGCTCATCTCGGCAGCAGTTAAAGCACTGCGCGCCGGAGACCGAATTAGCGTCGGTGCACGGCGCGCCGCTGGCCCCGAACGACTCGGTACGATCCCGCTGTCGTCCTCCGCCGACACCATTGCGGCGGTTCGCTCTGCGATCGTCGATCAGTTGTCGCTGTGGATCGGCTACGCCGATACCGACGGTCGCGCCACCGAACGCGTGGTTGACCCCATCGAGATCAGCCGCGGCTTCCTCACCGCCTACGACCACCGGTACGAGGAGGTGCGTTCGTTCGCGCTGGCTCGCATCACCGGAGTCGCCGCGCACGAGACAGCGCCGTCGTGAGCGCTGGCACGATTCGCTGAAGGAGTCATCGCGAATGCTGACGGAGTCATCGCTGGCGAGCACGTGGGCGATGAGTCAGGCAGCAATCGGAACTCGACAGTGCGTCAGGCCGCGCGAGCGAGGGCCGCGGCCAGCACGAACCTGAAGGGGCTGCTCGGTGAAGCCATGTCGCCCCAGCCCCAGCGCACCATTCCGAGCCCATGGCTCCGTAGGCGGTCCTCGCGACGCTTCTCCTTCCACAGCGCCATTTCACGGTCGTACTTGAGACGCCCATCGGCCTCACCGACGATTCCGAGCTCGGGCCAGAAGAAGTCGACACGGCCGATGAATCCCGAAGCGTCGTAGAACTCCCGCTG
>WLOZ01000283.1 GCA_009699025.1 Actinomycetota bacterium | reverse complement strand
GCCCCGATCAGGAGGAGATCGGGCCGGCGTACGCGCCGGGTGAGCGCGGAGGCCCAGATGGCCGCCTCCACCAGGTGCCGGTCGACGGTGAACATATGAATGGGGTTGCGCTGGGCCGCGCAGCGGAGCACCTGCCACTCGGGGATCAGCCCGCTCCAGACGTCGTGCTGGTCGAGTGCCTCCCACACGCGCAGGGTGGGCCGACCCGCGCCCAGCAGCGAGACAAGGGAGTCGCGCGCCTCCCGCGGCCAGGGCACCGGCATCGGTGGGCACTCAGTCGCCAGCCGCTCAACCGCGTGAGGTGACAGTGACAACCCGGCCTGAGCCGCCGCCGCGGCCGCGCGCAGCACCAGAACGGGATCATGCTCCGGGTGTGCCTCGAGCGCCAGCACCACCTCGCCCTCGTGGGCGACCACACCCTCTGCCAGCGGCACCCGGCCTGGGGTCGAGCCACGTCCGGCGAGTCGGCGTACGGACGACTTTGGCCTCGCGACACGTTCGACCCGGCTCCACGTGAGGTCGGCTGCATAGGCGACCGCTCGTCCTGCGCGGGCCACCTCGCGCAGCATCTCTTGGTCGTTGCTCGCCCCCAGCATCGCGGCCACAGCAGCCTGGTCGTCGACGACGAGACGATCAGACCCCCGGCCGTTCACCCGGTGGAGAGCATCTCGAACATCAAGCAGCACTCGGTGGGGCTCGAGAAGGGTTGCGTGCGGAATGTCAGCGAGCCACGACGCGGCCACCGCGCGCAGCACCACGATGTCGCGAAGTCCGCCGTGGCTCTCCTTCAGGTCCGGCTCGAGCAGGTGGGCGAGGTCACCAGCTCGGTCGGCCCGCGACTCTGACAGCGCACGCAGCGCGGGCAGTCGATCACGTGCGAGCGACCGCCAGTCGGCCAGCACACTGCTGCGCAGCGCCGCCGCCAGCGTGTCGTCGCCCACGACGGTACGTGCGTCGAGGAGGCCGAGCATGACGGGCAGATCGGTGGCCGCGAGTCGGCGCGCTTCGGGCACTGAGCGCACGCTGTGGTCGAGCTTGATTCCTGCGTCCCAGATCGGGTACCAGAGGCCGTCAGCCAGCGCCGACACCGCGGCGCCGGGCGGGTGGAGCAGCAGCAGGTCGAGGTCACTCCCGGGCGCCAGTTCGCGCCGGCCGTAACCGCCCAGGGCCACCAGTGCCGCCCCGCTGGCCGCACCGCCCGCGACCTCGAATAGCGCGCTGAGCCAGGTGTCGGTCAGTGCGCAGAGAGTCTCGCGCGACTCGTTTCCCGGCGCCCATTGGGGGCTCGAGAGGAACTCGGCCCGCCTGTGCACGAGATCGACGGGGATGGGTGACGGCGTGGAAGGAGGAGGTGCCGCATCGTTCACCATGACGGCACCTCCCCCTTCCACTCTCGATTGGTCTCACCTGGGGCCACGCTGGGCTTGATGTTCAGATGGCTTGCGATCCGCGCTCGCCGGTGCGCACACGCACCACCGACTCGACCGGCACCACCCACACCTTGCCATCGCCGATCTTCCCGGTCTGGGCGCCCGCCACGATCACGTCGACCACAGCGTCGGCGTCGGCGTCGTCGACCAGTACCTCGAGTCGCACCTTCGGAATCAGGTCGACCGTGTACTCGGCCCCTCGGTACACCTCGGTGTGGCCGCCCTGCCGGCCGAAACCGCTGGCCTCCGAGACCGTCATGCCGCTGAGGCCGAAGGCCTCGAGGGCGGTCTTCACGTCGTCGAGCTTGAACGGCTTGATGATGGCGGTGATGAGCTTCATGACGTCGCCTCCGGCGCTTCGATAGTGGACGTGCCTGACGATGAACGACGTGCCGCGCTGAGCCCGCCACCCGAGCTTCCCCCACGAGGCTCAAAGTCGTAGGCCGACTCGAGGTGCTCGCCGAGGTCGATGCCCTCGAGTTCCTCGTCACGGCTGATCCTGAATCCGATTGTCTTGTCGATGATGAATCCGAGTATCAGTGCCACGATGAAAGAGTAGGCCGACACCGCGACGACTCCGATGGCCTGCTTACCCAGCAGCGTAAATCCGCCGCCGTAGAGCAACCCGTCGAGGCCGACCGAGTTCACCTCGGCCGTGCCGAGGAAGCCGATCAGCAGGCAGCCCACGATGCCACCGACGAGGTGCACGCCCACCACGTCAAGCGAGTCGTCATAGCCGAGGCGGTACTTGAGCCCCACTGCGAGCGAGCAGATCACGCCCGCGATAACCCCGATGGCCACCGCGCCGAGCGGCGACACGAAGGCGCAGGCAGGGGTGATGGCCACCAGCCCCGCAACCGCGCCCGAGGCAGCGCCGAGGCTGGTGGGGTGGCCGTCACGGATTTTCTCCACCAGCAGCCAGCCGCCCAGAGCAGCGGCGGTGGCAACCTGCGTGTTCATCAGCGCGAGGGCGGCGGTTCCGTTGGCCGCAAGCGCCGAGCCAGCGTTGAACCCGAACCAGCCAAACCACAGCAGACCAGCGCCGATCATGACCAGCGGAATGTTGTGGGGTCGCATCGGATCCTTGCGCCACCCGACGCGCTTGCCGAGGATGATCACGAGGGCGAGGGCGGCAGCACCAGCGTTGATGTGCACGGCGGTACCGCCAGCAAAGTCCTCGACGCCCAGCGCGGCCAACCAGCCAGCGCCGGTGATGTTGCCGGCGTCGTCCTTGGTGCCGAAGTCGAACACCCAGTGCGCGACGGGGAAGTACACAATGGTGACCCACAGTGTGGCGAACACGGCCCAGGCCGCGAACTTCGTGCGGTCGGCGATCGCTCCGGTGATGAGGGCGGGCGTGATGACCGCGAACATCAACTGGAAGGCCGCGAAGGCGAGGAGCGGAATCGGGTAGACGCCTCCGTTGTTGGTGAGCTCGCTGACGGCCGAGGTCAGGCCGTTGAAGGTGAACTCGCCGATGTAGGCGCTGCCGCTATCGCCGAAGGCGAGCGAGTATCCGAAGAGCACCCACAGCACGCTGACGATGGCGATCGTAATGAACGACATCATCATCATGTTGAGGGTGCTCTTGGCTCGCGTCATGCCTCCGTAGAAGAAGGCGAGCCCCGGGGTCATCAAGAGCACGAGCGACGTGGCAATGAGAACCCACGCCGTATCTCCTGCGTTCAGTTCAGGCATAGTCAGTTCCTTCCAGAGGCGGTGATCTGGAAGAAGAGTGCAGGGTCGATGTTGCCCAAACTGCCCCGGAGTGTTTCACGTCCGTGACGATGACTCCGCCGGTGTTACGTGCGTGTGAACTCTGACCCTGCCAGCGTCCGAGGGCCGGCCCCAACTCTCGTGGTTAGCCCACCAGCGCGGCGACGAACTCCTCGGCGTCGAAGGGGGCGAGGTCATCGGGTCCCTCACCGAGGCCCACCAGCTTGACCGGAACGCCGAGCTCGCGCTGAACGGCGACCACGATGCCGCCCTTGGCCGTGCCATCGAGTTTGGTGAGCACAATTCCGGTGATGTTGACCACCTCAGCGAACACGCGCGCCTGGGTGAGCCCGTTCTGGCCCGTGGTGGCGTCGAGCACCAGGAGCACCTCGTCGACGGGCGACTGCTTCTCGATCACGCGCTTGACCTTGCCGAGCTCGTCCATGAGCCCGGCCTTGGTATGCAGCCGTCCGGCGGTGTCGATGACCACCGTGTCGGCGCGCTGCTCGATGCCAGTGCGCACGGCCTCGAATCCGACGCTTGCGGGGTCTCCCCCCTCGGGCCCTCGCACCACGGTTGCGCCCACCCGATCACCCCACGTTTGCAGTTGGTCGGCGGCCGCAGCGCGGAAGGTGTCGGCGGCCCCCAGCACCACCGTGAGCCCGTCGGCCACCAGCACCCGGGCCAGCTTGCCGGTGGTGGTGGTCTTGCCCGTGCCATTGACTCCGACGACCAGCACCACAGCCGGCGAGCCGTCGACGCGCCGGGTCGCGAGCGATCGATCCATGGTGGGGTCGACCACGGCGAGCAGCTCGTCGCGGAGAATCGCCCGCACCCGCTCGGGGTCAGCTGTTCCCTCCTCGGCG
>WLOZ01000282.1 GCA_009699025.1 Actinomycetota bacterium | reverse complement strand
GCGGCCGTGGCCGCACGTGATGATGCCACCTTCGCCGAGTCCTACGCCAACTACCTGGCCCAGAGCGCCGCCCTCAACGATCTCGGGGTTGGCACGAGCAGCAGCGATGACTCGTACGGGGGGAATGACGACTACGTTCCCGATGTCCCCGACTACGCCGATGTCCCCGACTACCCCGACGACGCCGACGACTGGGGGCAGTGAGGGCACGACGGGCGAGTCGGCCTATAAGCCGGGTTCTGTCCCTCCGGCCGAGGCCGGAGGGGGCGACCATCTCTCTGCGACCACCGTTGCCGATGGCCTGATGCGGCCTACCCGCGAGCTCGAACGGGCCGTTCTCAAGCGCTCGCGCAGGGGCCGAAGCCCCCTTTTGGCCTTGCTCCCAGTGGGGTTTACCGAGCCGTATCGGTCACCCGATGCGCTGGTGGTCTCTTACACCACCGTTTCACCCTTACCGGCATTACTGCCGGCGGTTTATTTTCTGTGGCACTGTCCCGCGGGTCACCCCGGGTGGCTGTTAGCCACCACCGCGCCCTGTGGAGCCCGGACTTTCCTCAGCGCCAGACATGAAGTCCGACACCGCGGCCGCCCGGCCGGCTCGCCCGCCGTGGCACCAGAGTACGACACGCGCCTGACCCCGCAGCGCCGACGGCCATACTGGGCGCGTGCACATCCTCCTGCCTCCCTCCGAGGGCAAGTCGCCCCCCGGTCGCGGTCAGCCTCTCGACCTCAGCTCACTGTCGCTTCCTGAGCTCACCGCCACCCGCGAGCGAGTGCTTGCGGCTCTGGTCGCCCTCGCCCGCGGACCCGAAGCGCGAGCCCGCGAGGTTCTGGGCCTATCAGTGCGCCAGATCGACGAGCTGGCGCGCGACGCCCGGCTCGAGTCTGAGCCAGCGGCAGCTGCCCGCGACGTGTACAGCGGGGTGCTCTACGAGTCGCTGAGTCTGGCAACCCTCTCCCCCGCCGCCCGTCGCCGGGCCGACCGCAGCCTACTCATCTCATCGGGACTCTTCGGAGCAGTGCGCCCCGGCGACCGCATCCCCGCCTACCGACTGTCGGGCGATACCGATCTTCCCGGCGTTGGGCCTCTGTCTGCGCTGTGGCGCGACCCCTTGGCCGAGGCACTGGTGGCACCCCTCGCCCGCGGGCTGGTCGTCGACCTTAGATCGGGTGCCTATGCCGCTCACTTCGTCATCCGCGACTCCCTGGCCGCACGCACCGCCACCGTGCGCGTACTGCAGGAGACTCGAGTTGGCTCGGAGATTCGGCGCACCATCGTGAGCCATCACAACAAGTCGACCAAGGGCCGACTGGTGCGCGCCCTTCTAGAGGCTGGCGCGAGTCCGAAGCACCCTGACGCGTTGGTGGCCGCATGCCGCGACCTTGGCTTCCGGGCCGAGCGCGGCGAGCCCTCGCGTACCGGGGTGGCCAGCATCGATGTCGTGGTCGCAGGGCTGACCTGACGTGACGACGAGTACGGGGGGTTTAGCGGCTCTCGTCACATGCCCGCATGCACGAGGTCGCGCAGGTGCCCGCTCTCGGCGAAGCCTCGCATCGAGCAGTTGCCATCGGCCCACCATGCGATCGTCGTGAGTGAGCACGGCATCACCTCGGAGCTGAACAGGGCGCTCGTCGGAGCGCCCAGAGCGCCCAGTGCCAGCATCTTGATCGGACTCACGTGTGCCACCAGCACCACCCGCATCCCGGGGTAGGCAGCCACGAGCGCGACCCGCGCACGCTCGACCCTGGCCCGGTGGTCGTCGAACGACTCGCCTCCGGGCGGGGCGACGGCGGTGGAGCCGAGCCACGCGTCGAGCAGTCCAGGCCAGCCTGCCCGCACCTGGGCGAAGGTGAGGCCGTCCCACTCGCCGAAGTCGCACTCGGCGAAGCCCTCGGTCGTGTCGACGTTATCGATGCCCAGGTCGGCTGCGATGACCTGGGCGGTCTGCTGCGCGCGCAGTAGCGGCGAGGCGACGATGCGGTCGGCGCCCCCACGCTCCTTGATCTCACGGGCCACGGCGTCGGACTGGTCGAGGCCGATGGGCGCCAGCGGAGGGTTGGCGCCACCGACTCCGCTGAACACCTTCTGCAGGCTGTGCTCGGTCGCCCCGTGTCGCACACACAGCAGCACGGTGGGATCACCGAGGTCAGGCGCCCAGCCCGGCAGGGTGCGCCGCGCCGAGACCGGGGGAAGCGCGATCGCGGGCTTGCCGTCGAGCGCCCTGTTGACAAGCGCGTCGGCGGCCGTGTTCTGGGCCCTGGGCACCCACGTGTAGCGAACCTGCTCGGCGGGCGCGATATCGCGTGCCTGAAGGGCCAGACCCCGCAGGGTGGGATCCTTGATCCGCCACCTGCCGCTCATCTGCTCCACGATGAGCTTGGAGTCGAGCCGCACCTCAACCAGCGCTGTCGGGTCAACGTCCATCGCCGCTGTGAGCCCGGCGATCAGCCCCCGGTACTCGGCGACATTATTGGTGGCGACACCGATCGTTTCAAAGCTCTCGGCCACCACCGCGCCGGTCTCCGGGTCGCGCACGAGCGCACCAAAGGCTGCGGGGCCCGGGTTGCCCCGCGACCCGCCGTCGGCCTCGACGACGAGGCGACGTGTCATAGCCCCGACTCGGGGGTGCGGATGAGGATGCGCCGGCACTCCTCGCAACGCAGCACGACATCGGCCTCGGCCGTACGGATGCGGGCGAGGTCGCTCGGAGGCAGCTCGATGCGACACCCCTCGCACCTGCCGCGGTGGATGCGGGCGGCGCCGACGCCGGAGTGATCGGCGCGCACCTTCTCGTAGAGCGACACCAGGTCGGCGGGTAGCGAGGCCACGAGCGCGACGCGGCGCTCGCCCGAGGCGAAGCGCTCGCCCGTGGCCTGCCTCTCGGCCTCGACAACGCCCGACTCGGCCTCTGACCGTGCGAGGGTGACGGCGGTCAGCTCCTGCTCGACCTGAGCCTTGTGCGTGGTGGCCGATTCGAGCTGCTCCATCACGACCAGCTCGGCATCCTCGAGGTCAGCGCACCTCCGCGCCAGCGAAGCCACCTCGTGCTGCAGTTCCTCGAGCTGCTTGGGCGAGGTGATGGCGCCGGAGATCAGCAGCTCCTCGTCCTTCCTCGAGCGGGTGCGCACGGTCTCAACCTCAGCCTCGGCCCGGCGCACCGCACGCTCGAGGTCGCCCACCTCGGTCTCGGCCGCCACCAGCCTGTCGCGCAGCACCACGATCTGAGCGTCGCACTCGGTCATGGCCGCCCGTTCGGGAAGCGTCCTGAGTCGGTGGGCCACCTGGTCGAGCCCGGTGTCGATGCCCTGGAGCTCGAGCAGGCGAATCTGGTCGTCGGCGCTGGCGGTGGTCATGGCACGAGACTATTCGGACAAGTCCTGAAGCGAGGCCCACGGGTCGGTGCACAGTCGCGAGACTTCAATATCGATCGCCTGGCCCCCGGGCAGCCGCGCCAGTTCGGCACCCAGCAGAGCGGCGGCCGACTCAAGCCACGGCCACTCCGACGCCCAGTGGGCAACGTCTACAAGCGCGCAGCCACCCTCATCGCGGTGCTCCGCCACGCGATGGTGACGCAGGTCGGCCGTGACGAAAACGTCGGCGCCCGACGCGGTCGCCGCGGCCAGCAGGAAGTCACCTGAGCCGCCGCACACAGCGGCCCTGCTGACGATCGCCCCGAGGTCGCCCGACACCGCCGCCCCGCGAGCCGTCGCCGGCAGCGCCAGGGCCACACGCTCGACGAAGTCACCGAGACTCACCGGCTCAAGCAGCCGTCCGACACGACCGAGCCCCTCGGCGGCCGAGCCACCTGGTGCGGGCTGCAGGGGCACGAGATCGACAATTCCCAACGCCTCAGCGAGTGCATCAGACACCCCGGTTGAGGCTGCGTCAGCATTGGTGTGGGCGTTGAACAGCGCCACGTCGCTGCGGATCAGGCGGTGGATCAGCCGCCCCTTGGAAGTGTCGGCCGCCACCGAGGTGACCCCTGACAGGAAGAGGGGGTGGTGGGTGACGAGCAGGCTCGCGC
>WLOZ01000281.1 GCA_009699025.1 Actinomycetota bacterium | reverse complement strand
GTCGGTGCAGGTCGTTCTGGGGTCGGATCCCACCCCAGCCATGGTGGAATCACGCCTGCAACGATGACCGATCGCACCACAGAACGGGGCGTGGCGGCAGCGACAGACCGCACGGGCGGGAGTCAGAGCGCGACGGGGCAGCCGAGGCCACTACTCGTCGACGACGCCGAGTTTGTCGAAGAGCAGGGCCCGTACCCGAGCAGCGTCGGCCTGGCCTCGAGTGGCCTTCATGACCGCGCCCACGATGACCCCGGCCGCCTGAGGCTTTCCACCGGTGATCTTCTCGACCACGTCGGGGTTGGCCGCCACAGCGTCTTCGATCGCCGCAAGCAGCGGGCCGTCGTCGCTCACGACAGCCAGCCCCCGGCTAGCAATAACCTCCTCGGGGTCGCCTTCACCGGCGAGCACACCCTCGATGACCTGGCGGGCCAGCTTGTCGTTGAGTGCGCCCTCGGCGACCAACACCTCAATGCGAGCCACCTGCACCGGCGTGATGGCGAGGTCAACGAGGTCGACGCCACGATCGTTGGCGACCCGGGCGAGCTCGCCCATCCACCACTTGCGAGCGCCCACGAGGTCGGCGCCCGCAGCCACGGTCTCCTCGACGAGGTCGAGGGCCCCCGCGTTAATCACTGAGTCCATCTCGAAGTCGGTGAGTCCCCACGCCGTCGCGAGGCGCGTGCGACGCACCGCAGGGTTCTCAGGAAGCGTCGCCCGCAGCTGCTCGACCCACGCGGGGTCGGGCGCGATGGGCACGAGGTCGGGCTCGGGGAAGTAGCGGTAGTCCTCGGCCTCCTCCTTGATGCGGCCCGACGTGGTGACCCCGGTGTCCTCGTGCCAGTGGCGCGTCTCTTGAATGACCGTGCCACCAGACTCGAGTACCGCAGCCTGCCTTCCGATCTCGTAGCGCACCGCACGCTCGACCGACCGCAGCGAGTTCACGTTCTTAGTCTCCGAGCGGGTGCCGAATGGCACGTCGGGGCTTCGGCGCAGCGACAGGTTCACATCGCAGCGCAGCGATCCCTGCTCCATGCGCACGTCGGAGACACCGAGCGAGCGCAGCACATCGCGCAGCGCGGTGACATAGGCGCGGGCGATTTCGGGTGAGAACCGGCCCCCGCCCTCGATCGGCTTGGTGACGATCTCGATCAGCGGAATGCCCGCGCGGTTGTAGTCGACCAGCGAGTAATCGGCCCCGTGGATTCGACCCGTGCTGCCGCCGACGTGCAGCGCCTTGCCGGTGTCTTCCTCCATGTGCGCGCGCTCGATTCCGATGCGAACGGTGCGCACGCCGTCGGCCGACGGCACCTCAACGTCGAGGTAGCCGTTGAAGCAGATGGGCTCGTCGTACTGCGAGGTTTGGAAGTTCTTGGGCATGTCGGGGTAAAAGTAATTCTTCCGCGCGAAGCGGCACCACGATGCCACCTCGCAGTTGAGTGCGAGCCCGATGCGAATGGCGGCCTCGACCGCCATCGCGTTGACGGCAGGCAGGGCCCCCGGCAGCCCCAGGCACACCGGGCAGACCTGCGAGTTGGGCTCGCCGCCGAACTCGGTGGGACAGCCGCAGAACATTTTGGAGTTGGTCGAGAGTTCGACGTGCACCTCGAGACCCATCACGGGGTCAAAGGCCTCGAGCGCCTCGTCGAAGTCGATGACGTTGTCGGCAGCGGTGGTGGTCATAGAGCCGGGGCCTCCTCGATGAGCAGGTGTCCCCACCTGTCGCGCAACGCCGCCTCGAGCGCTGCGCCAACGTTGTAGAGGCTCGCGTCGGCCTTGGCGGCGGCCATGATTTGCAGGCCTACGGGCAGGCCGTCCTCGGGCGCGAGACCGATAGGCAGCGACATCGCGCAGTTGCCTGCCAGGTTCACAGGAATGGTGGCGACGTCGTTGAGATACATCGCGATGGGGTCATCGACCTTCTCGCCAATGCGGAAGGCGGTGGTGGGCGCGGTGGGCGAGACCAGCACGTCGACCTTCTCGAAGGCGGCGGCGAAGTCACGCTGAATGAGGGTGCGCACCTTCTGGGCCTGGCCGTAGTAGGCGTCGTAGTAGCCGCTGGAGAGCGCGTAGGTACCGATCATGATGCGGCGCTTCACCTCGGCGCCGAAGCCAGCCTCGCGCGTGAGCGACATGACCTCCTCGACCCCGCGCTCACCGTTGTCGCCCACCCGCACGCCGAAGCGCATGCCATCGAAGCGCGCGAGGTTGCTCGATGCCTCGCTGGGCAGGATCAGGTAGTAGGCGGCGAGCGCATAGTCGAAGTGGGGACACGACACCTCGACCACCTCGGCCCCGAGGGAGGTGAGCAGGTCGACCGCCTCGGTGAACCGCTGTGTGACGCCGGCCTGATAGCCCTCGCCCGAGAGTTCCTTGACGAGGCCGATGCGCAGGCCCCGCACGTCTCCGCGACGAGCGGCCTCGACAACAGCAGGAACGGGCTCGTTGATGGAGGTGGAGTCGCGGGGGTCGTATCCGGCGATGGCCGCGTGCAGCAGGGCCGTGTCTTCCACGGTGCGCGCGCAGGGGCCCGCCTGGTCGAGCGACGAGGCGAGTGCGACAAGGCCGTAGCGCGAGACGCCGCCGTAGGTGGGCTTGACGCCAACAGTGGCCGTGACCGCGGCGGGCTGCCTGATCGAGCCACCCGTATCGGTACCGATCGCCAGCGGAGCTTCAAAGGATGCCAGCGCCGCCGCCGACCCTCCCCCCGAGCCCCCGGGGATGCGATCAAGGTCCCAGGGGTTGTGGGTGGGGCCATAAGCCGAGTGTTCGGTTGACGAGCCCATCGCGAACTCGTCCATGTTGGTCTTGCCCAGGATGACCACGTCGGCGGCGCGCAGTCGCGCGACCACGGTGGAGTCGTAGGGCGGACGCCATCCTTCCAGCACCTTTGACCCCGCGGTGGTGGGGATTCCGCGCATCGCCATGACGTCCTTCAGCGCGAGCGGTACACCGGCGAGGGGGCCCAGTGGTTCGCCCGCCCTGCGCTTAGCGTCAACGGCAGCAGCTGCTTCGAGCGCGCCTTCGGCATCGACGTGAAGGAACGCGTGTACGCGCTGGTCGACCTCGGCGATGCGGTCGAGGTGAGCCTGGGCAACCTCAACGGCCGACACGTCACCTCTCGCGATGGCAGCAGCGATGTCGGCGGCGGCGAGTCTGGTGAGGTGCTGATCTTCCGCGCTCACTCTTCGTCCAGGATTCTCGGCACGCGGAATCGACCCTCATCCGACGCCGGGGCGCCCGAGAGTGCCTCAGCAGAAGTGAGCCCGGGGGTCACCACGTCGGGACGGAGCACGTTGGTCATCGGGATGGGGTGGCTGGTGGCCGGAACGTCGGCGGCAGCCACCTCGGCCACCCGGGCGACCGACGCCAGAATGACGTCGAGTTGCGAGGCGTAGTGGTCGAGTTCGTCGTCACGCAGGTCGAGACGGGCCAGTCGCGCGAGGTGCGCGACCTCGTCACGGGAAATCGTGGGCATGACCCCATCCTAGAGTCGCGGCTGTTTCTGCATCGGGGGCACCCAAGCGCGAACCTATCGCGCAAATCTTCCCCACGACGCACGAGATCGCGGCCCGCTCAGGGGACGACATCCGCCGAGAGTAGGCGCGGGCACGAGACTCACGGCCAGCGATGTCGCCGCTGCCAGCCTCCGGTTGCCCAGTGAAGGCGGGGCACCAACTCATTCACAGACACATCGCTGAGCCGCTCGACGAGCTCGCTCGAGGAGTTCGCTCGAGGCATCGGGCTGGAATGCTGACGAGTACTCCGCGGCGCGGGGCCGTGGGGCGCCTGAGCGCGATAGGTGCGTGCTTGGGTGCCCCCGACGCGGATTAGGGGGAAGGGAGGAGGGCGATGAGGGCGAGGAGGGCGGCTTCGTCGAGGATCGTCACCCCGAGGGTCTCGGCCTTGTCGGCCTTGGAGCCCGGGTTCTCGCCCACCACCACGTACGACGTCTTCTTCGACACCGATCCTGTGACCTTCCCTCCAGCGGCCTGCACCCGCTCGGTGGCCTGGTCGCGGCTGAGGGTGGGC
>WLOZ01000280.1 GCA_009699025.1 Actinomycetota bacterium | reverse complement strand
CGACCAGATCACGTATGGCCAGCTGCGGTCTGCCGTGCAGCACCGCATGGCCGGTCTCACCGCCCACGGCGTGCGCCCCGGTGACCGCGTAGCGCTGCTGCTGCACAACAGCATCGACTACTGGGTGCTCTACTTCGCCGTGACCGCGCTGGGCGCCATAGCGGTGAAGCTCAACTGGAGGCTGTCGGCCGAGGAGCTCGCCTACGCGATCTCCGACTCTGGCTCGACGCTCGTGGTGGCCGACGAGGCGTTCGCCGAGCGCATCGACTTCCTCGCCGACCTGCCGGCGGTTCAGGTGTTCAGCTCCGGTGACGCCTTCGCGATTTCTGGCTCCGGGCGCCTCGCCTCGCCTCGAGACGAGCTCGCGGGTGACGAGCCCCTGGACTTTCTACCCACCCCCTGGCCGGCCCACACGCCCGCCGCGATTATGTATACCTCCGGCACGACCGGCCGGCCCAAGGGAGCGGTGTGGTCGCACGGCAACGCGCTGTCATACGCCTCAATGCAGGTGATGGAGTGGGGCTTCGGCCCCGACACGGTGTCGCTCACCTCGGGGCCGTTTTACCATGTGGGCGCGTTCGAGAACCTCCTGCTGCCAACGCTGCTGAGGCGCGGAACGGCGGTGTTCATGCAGAGCACGGGATTCTCAGTCGAGCGGTGCGCTCGGGTGATGGGTGCGCGGTCAGTTGACCGCGCCCTGCTCTACCCGTTCATGATCAATGAGCTGATAGCGATCGGCGATGAGCTCGTCGACACCCTTCCCAGCCTGCGACTGCTGGTGACCGGCGGGTCGGCGATCGCCCCCTCGACCGTGCGCGAGCTGAGGCGGCTCCTGCCCGAGGTCGATCTGGTGCAGACCTACGGGCTCACTGAGGGCGGCTCGATCTCGGCGGTGAGTGAGCCCGAAGACGCCGTCGCCGAGCCCGAGTCAACCGGCAGGGCGCTCGCGCTCACCGAGATCAAATGCACTATCGATGAGGCTGGCACGCCGCTTCCTCCCGGCGAGGTCGGCGAGGTGTGGGTGCGCAGCCCCTCGGTATCGGTTGGCTACTGGGAGCGGCCCGAGGAGACGGCGGTGACGTTCGTCGACGGATGGTGTCGCACGGGCGACCTCGGGCGCATCACACCCCGCGGGAGACTGCAGATCACCGGGCGCAAGAAGGACATGATCCGCACCGGCGGCGAGAACGTGTACCCGGCCGAGCTCGAGATGGTGCTGAGCGACCACCCGGCCGTGTTCGACATCGCCATCATCGGCGTTCCCGACCGACGCTTCGAGGAGGCCGTGTGCGCAGTGGTCACGGTGCGCGAGGGGCACGAGCTCAGCGAGGACGACTTCCGCGCCTACGCTCGCTCACGGCTCGCCGGGTTCAAGGTGCCCAAATACGTGCGCGTCGTGGAGTCGTTGCCACGCACGGCGTCGGGCAAGGTACAGAAGTACGTGCTACGCGACACGTTCCAGTCGGCCGAGGAGACGGCTAGCGACAGGTGAGGTTGAGCAGACTCGTTCAGTGTGCGCGCTCGCGGAAGAAGAGCAGCTCAGGCCGCCCCTCGCGCAGAGCCAGCGCCAGGTCGGGGTCGCGGGGGCGCACCTCGCGGGGTCGGAGTTGGTAGCCGGCGAACCCGGTGGCCTGCATCGGCATCACCAGGAACAGCCGATCGGCCGTGACCGCGTCGGTGCCCGAGTGCATGCCCCGCGAGTCGCTCACGAAGGTGGTACCGGCCGGGCCGGTCATGGTGCGCAGATCCGAGCGCGAGTAGCTCGCCCAGAGCTCAGCGTCGGTCATGCCGAGATCGGCGGCCCGAAGGGCCTTCGACCTCAGCCCACCCGCTCGGTGGCTGCCCGCGATGTACGACATTGGCGCGGCCCCCTCGTCGACGTCGGTGAGGTAGAGGTGAACCCGCAGGCCGGCGAGACCGTCGTAGTCCCAATGGAACTGTCGGGCGCCGCGCACCCTCTCGTCATCGGTGACCTGAGCTCCCGCGCACGACCAGTAGAGAATGGGCGGGTGCAGCAACGGGGTGGCCCGGAAGCGGGCGGCTGCGAGGGCCCGAATCGCCGCGTTCGCCACGATGGACTGGATGTCGGGCTGGTCGAGCACGAACCGCTCAACGAGCCCCACCGACGCCGTGGAGCCGTCGCGGTCGGCGAAGGTGCCGCGCCGCGACTCGCCGCTGGTCGACCGGAGCACGGCGGGGGCCGTCGAGGCGAAGGCAACCACGCGCGCTACGGCCTCGTCGTCGAGAATCGGGGGCGCGTGGCTCACCCCGTCGACCTCAATGCCGGCAAGCACCGAGCGCCAGGCGGGGTCGAGGTCGCCTGCACCCGGGGAGACGCCTCCTCGCTCGTAGGCGGCGCGGATAGCCGACAGCGCGAGGCGACTCGACGCCCCGCCGGTGTGTCGGTGCAGCACCCGAGCGGCGAGGTAGGTGTCTTCGCTCGTGGTGCGACCCGGTCGCCACGTGACGACGTCGGTCGCGACGCGTCTACCCGCGATGAGTGATCGGCGCATACTCAGCATGGGCAGACTCTAGGCGAAGAAACGAGGGGAAGCCCGCACTCAGAGCGCTATATTCGGCTCATGACTGACGACACGAACAATTGGCAGGCCCCCGAGGTCACCCCTCTCACCGAGGCCGAAGGCGCCTCCGAGAATTCCCAGGCGCGTATTCGGAACACCGGCAGTCCGGTCTAAGTCTCGGGCGCACCTCACCTCGGTCAGCTTTCTCGGCCCTAGCGAACTGCGACGTCACCACCTACCATTCCAGAATGGCTGATGACACGAACAATTGGCAGGCCCCCGAGGTCACCCCTCTCACCGAGGCCGAAGGCGCCTCCGCGAGCCCCGAGGCGCGCATTCGGAACGGCCGGGTAGCCAGCTCGGCCTGACCGTCGGGCGCACCCCGCCGCGGATAGTTCCTCGGCCCTAGCGAACTGCGACCTCACAAACTACCATTCCAGAATGACTGATAACACGAACGAGTGGCAGGCACCCGAGGTCACCCCCCTCACCGAGTCCGAAGGCGCCTCCGCGAATTCCCAGGCACGAATTCGGAACGGTGGATCGGCCTGATCGTTGGGCGCACCTCACCTCGGTCAGTTCACGTCGCACCCCTTGCGATCTAAGACAACCAGTCTTGGGATGCCAACGTGACTGATGACACCAACATCTGGCAGGCCCCCGAGGTCACCCCTTTCACCGAGGCCGAAGGCGCCTCCGCGGACCCGCAGGCGCGCATTCGAAACGGCGTGCCACTAAGCGGTTTCTAATCCGCGACGCAGAGTCCCTCGGCCCTAGCCATCTGCCACGTCACGAACTAGCCTTTCCCCATGGGCGATGACACGAACAACTGGCAGGCCCCCGAGGTCACCCCTCTCACCGAGGCCGACGGCTCCCCCTCGAACCCCGAGGCGCGCATTCGGAACGGTGTTGTAGCTAGTGTTTCCTGACCGTCGGGGCACATCGCCTCGCGTCGGATCGCTCCTCGGACCTAGCGGACTACGACCCTAGGCCTTAGGGTTTCGCCATGGCTGATGACACGAATAACTGGCAGGCCCCCGAGGTCACCCCTCTCACCGAGGCCGAAGGCGCCTCCGAGCACCCCGAGGCGCGAATCCGAAACGGGTCCTAACATCGACTTTCCCGCCCTTGAGTGGGGAGTCGAGATGGTGGTGGGGCCCACCCCCTCCTCCTTGGCCAACCCCACCCGCGACGAGGGGTTCATGCAAATGGCCCCGGGTGAGTTTCTCGCGATCATTGATGATGTGGGCCGCATGCACGTCACGGCGCAGCGGGTAACCGTCGAGCCCGCACCCGGTCATGAGCTCGCCGAGATGGGCTACCTCGTGTACGGCTGGGCACCCACGTGGATTCGTATCCTTCGCCAGGAGTTTGCGCTGCACGCGTCGGCGGTCGTCGCAGGCGAGTGGGCCTTCGCGGTGATGGGCTTCTCCGGTGCGGGCAAGTCGACCACCGCCACCGCGCTCACCCGACGGGGCTACCACCTACTGATCGACGACGTCCTCCCCGT
>WLOZ01000028.1 GCA_009699025.1 Actinomycetota bacterium | reverse complement strand
GCGCGAGTTGATGCCGTGAGCGCAACCCGCAGAGCGTCGGGCGACATCGACCAGCTGGGGTACTGGCGCACGCAGGCCGCGATGACCGGCGCGCTCCACGGGTCGCCCGAGGCGTGAGGCGAATGCACCGACATCGACGTAGTGACGGGAAGGCCCGCCGATTCCGCCGGCGTGCCGGGAGCGTTGAAGGCGAAGTCACCGGTGCAGAAATCGCCCGACGACGACGGTGACGAGGCCGGGCTTCCAAATGCGTAGCGCAGATCTGCATCGGTCACGAATGGGTTGGCCCTGTTCGGGCCGGGCCAGGACGGGTCGGACCCCGAGGTGCGAGGCATCCGCTCGCACCAGTTGCCGACGTCGACAAACCCGGGGTCGAACACCTGGACCGAGATCGACGCCACCGGCCGCCTCACCGAGACGCGGAAGAAGTACGACGACGAGCCGTCGCCAGCCGGGCCAGCCGGGCCAGCTAAGGCACCGGCGTACTCCGTGTTGCGGGGAGGTGAGCACCCGCTATTACCCGGGTTGCACCAGCGTGTGGCGTACCGATCGCCCTCGAGCTTGGAGGTATCGGGGCCAGCCACCGTGGCCCAGAAATGCGGTCTGCGGCCCATCGGGCACAGCGATGACATCGCGCTGCCGGATCCGTCGGCGGGGTCGGAGCCCGTGCCCGTCGCGGGGTCGGGCTCATTTCCGAAGAGGTTGCACGTGCTTCCCATCGCCACCGCGTGCGCATAGGTGGCCTCGGCAGACCTCGTCAGCTCACGAGTGGGCGTACCCAGCAGTGCACCTAGCGGGTTGTTGACGCGCGTGGTGATCGTCACGCGCACGGTACCGGGCGAGTCCGCCGTGGCGAGGGTGACGCGGGTGCGGACGTCGCTGGCGAACCCATTGCGCCGCGCGGCGTCGAGGGCCGCGGCCCGTGCTGCAGGGCGGTCGGTGAGCCACTGCGGGGCGGCCGCGAGCGCCGAGGCATCGGCGGCTCGCTGCACCCGCTCGAGTACCGCGAACCAGCGGGCGACATCCACGCCGAGCGCCGCAGCCCCCAGCAGCACGGGGGTCAGCGTGAGCGCAACGAGAATCGCAACGGCTCCCCTCTCACCCCTCGTGCGCCCTTCGCCCCTCATGACAGCCCCGCCCCGCACGAGCGCGCTGGCAACGGCTCGAACTTCATCACGGCCCGGTCGCCCACCACCCGCACGCCCGCGCCTCCGAGCAGTGCCGAGAAGGCCATCACGTGTCGAACCCGCAGGTAAACGCCCACCGACATCGCACGCGGGTCGCCCACGCAGGCGTTAACAGTGGTGGGCGACCACCCTGACCCACCGATTGCGGTGAAGCGGCGCAGCGCCCGACTCCAGCGCATCCGCACGCAGCGGGTAGGGCAGGAGGCGAGCGAGGTGGTTCCGAGCGGGTAACCCGTGGGGCCGGCCTGGTACACCCACAGTTCTTCGAGGGTGTCGGTCGAGAGCGCCGAACCAGCGACTGCCGACGCCACATCAGCAGGCATGGTGGCCCGCCTTGGCTCGGCTGACGCGATGCGCGCACCGTGGCGCGCGGCCGAAGCAACCGCCGATACGTCGCGCAGCCACAGGGCTGTGTCGACGATTCCGAACAGCAGCAGAAACAGCAGCGGGACGATCAATGCGGCTTCGACCGCGACCGCCCCGCGATCGTCGCGGGTGACAACCATGGAACCTCCCCCTCAGGGGCCAACCTCAGGCCCCGCGGGACGAGCATGGCGCCGCCCATGAGCGGGGGGCACCGGCGCGCTGGACCTGTGGATTAAGGCCTGGGGGGCGCCCGAGGGACAGCGAGGGTCAGTCGGTGCGGGCGAGGTCAGCGGCCCCGATGATGCCCGCCTCGTTTCCGAGTGCGGCCAGGACGACCTCGGCGATGGGCCGGTGCTCGCGACCGGTGAGGTGCTCGTGGAAAGAGGCGCGCGTGGGCGTCAGCAGGAGATCTCCCGCCTCAGACACCCCTCCACCCAGCACGAAGCACCCGGGGTCGAGCACCGCAGCGAGGTCAGCCATTCCCTGCCCGAGCCACTCGCCCACCTCGTCGAAGGCAGCCACCGCCACCGGGTCGCCCTCCCTCGCCGCCACGGTGATGTGGCTGCCCTCGATGCCCTCCGGCGTGCCGTCGCCCAGGCTCAGCAGTAGCGTGCCCTCCGTCAGGCGTCGGCCAGCGATCTGCCGAGCCGTACGCACGAGCGCGGTTCCGCTGGCGTACTGCTCCCAGCAGCCGAGCAGACCGCACCCGCACACCAGACCCTCGCGCACCATCTGCAGGTGACCGATCTCCGACCCCACGCCGTACGCTCCTCGAAGCGGCCGACCATCGACGATCACGCCGCCCCCGATGCCGGTTCCCACGGTTACCAGCACCAGGTTGGAGTAGCCCTGTCCGGCGCCGAACCGGAACTCACCCCACGCCGCGGCGAGGGCATCGTTTTCCACCACCACCGGCAGCCCTGTCAGCGCCTCGACCTGGTCGCGAAGTGGCTCGTTGACCCATCCGAGGTTGGGCGCAAACAGCACGCGCGACCGCTTCTCGTCGATGAATCCCGCTGCTCCGATGCCGATCGAGTCGACCGCGTGCTGGGCGACGAGTTCGCGCACCACCTCGATGATCGCGACACCCGTGGCCGCGGCGTCGCGCTGGGGGGTGACACGCCGGGACTGCGCGAGAATCACACCTCGCTCGTCGACCACGCCGCCCGCGATCTTGGTGCCGCCGAGGTCGATTCCGATCGTCAGTCCCACGTCGACCCACGCTTCTCCGTCGATTCGAACTGCGCAGCCACCGCACCTGCCCACCCGTCGACGTCAGACCCTTCGGAAGTGGCCGTTGCCGGTTTAGGCACGCTCACCCTCAACCCTCGCCTTGAGGCCTCTCAGCGCGGTGTCGACGATGACCTTCTCAGCCTTGCGCCGAATCATTCCGATCATCGGGATCGACAGTCCCACGCTCAGCCGATAGTCGACCAGCGTGCTGCCATCGCCCTGGTCGGTGAGCAAGTAGCAGCCGTTCATCGCGGTGAGCATTCCACCCTCGGTGAGCTCCCACGTGACGCTGTCGTCGCCCGACCACTCGTAGGCCAGCACATAGCTGTCCTTAATGGGCCCAGACTCTATGGTGAACCGAGCATCGCCGGGGCGGCCGTCGTCGAACTCAGTGAGCACCTCGACGTTCTTTACCCCGTCACTCCAATCGGGGTAGGTGGCTAGGTCGGCGATGACAGCCATGATCTCTGAGGGACCGGCGTTGATGACGATACTGCCCGTGGTCTCGTCTGCCATGCCCGAAACTCTATGCCACCACTGTCACCAGGTCACCAGGTCAGCGCGAACGGCGTGCGCCGGCCACGGAAGTGCCCCACGTTGACCACCTCCGTGCGGCCCACGCGGGCTCGGGGGGCCAGCGGCTGATGAACGTGGCCGTGCAGGTGCAGGCGCGGCTGGTACTCGACCAGGTAGTCGAGCAGCGTCGCGCTTCCACGCTCGAACCGCCGCGCGACCACGTCGTAGGTCACCTCAGGCAGTGCAGGCGGAATGTGGGTGCACAGCACGTCGACGGGACCGAGGGCTGACACCTTCGCCGCGAAGTCGGCGTCTGAAAGCTCGTAGGGGGTGCGGTAGGCCGACGTCAGACCGCCGCCGACGAAGCCGAAGGTAAGCCCACCGATCACGGCGGTCTGGCCGTCGAGGACCGTGTGACCGTCACGCAGGTACTCGCCCCACAGCGACGGCACGTCGACATTGCCGTAGGTGAGGTACGCAGGGGTGGGCATGGCGTCGAAGAGCCGCTCATACTGCTCGCGGATCTTGCGCTGCATTACGGTGGCGCGATCCTCGCCCAATCGACGCCAGAGCTCGGCAGAGTGCTCCCGCGCCTCGTCGAACCGGCCCGACGTTCGCAGCGCAATATAGAGCTCGGTGGCCTCAGCCCCGAAGAGTTCGGCGTACATGCCCTGCGAGGAATCGGCATAGTCGAGGAAGAGGATCAGGTCGCCTAGGCAGATCAGCAGGTCGGCGCCATCGGCCGCACGCGCCAGATCGTCTCCCGCGTCGTGGACGTCGCTCACCACATGCACCCTCACGCTCGACAGCGTAGGCGCTCAGCCAACAATGCGCCCCACGATGGCAGCTGCGATCAGCAGCACCAGCACCACACCCCCGCCCACGGCGAGGCCCAGCAGCACCTGGGCGCGCCGCGCCGAGAAGCGCCGAGACCGCGCCGCCCAGAGATCGTCATCGGAGGCCGCGAGCTCGATCAGCATCTGTTCGACGAGTTGCTCATCGAGGGCCCCGGCCACCGGCGCGGAGGGCACGGGCAGCGGGTCGGAGTTGGGGGCGGGCAGCGACTCGAGCGACCCCAGCGACCCCAGCGACGGATCGGCCACGATCACGTGCAGGGGCTCATGGCACATTGAGCACCAGGCGGCCGGCCGACCCAGCTCACCTGCCGGCGTGAGCGCACCACAGGCAGGGCAGCGCGGTACTCCCGAGGGCCTCGGGAGAGACCCTGAGGGCTCCAGGTTCACGACGGTCACACCTCCGTTATCGGCGCAGGAGCGGCAGTCCTTGAGTCACCGGGCCGCCTCGCACCCTCTAACTCGTCCTTCAGTGCCCACACGTGCCTCTTCCACTCCGTGGCTCGCCGGGCCCGCTCACGCACGCCCCGACGGACCGCGCGCGGGTCCGCGGGCGTGGCGCCCAGCGGGTCGAGCCTCAGGTAGTGGTGCAGTAGCACGCCATCTCCCAGCGGCTCGAGCCAGATCTCAACCGAACCCACGGGGTCGCCCACCGCTGACCACCGCAGTCCGAGCTCGCCACGGTCCATGAAGACCACCAGGGCGAGGTCGGGCCACCACGCGGCCCAACGCTTCGGCTCGTGTACCGCTGTCGCTGCCGAGCTCGGCATGCACACCAGAAACGTCTCGTCGATCAGGTCCACTATCGGCATGGCACGATCCTGTCATTTCTTTTGCGGGCGGGGTCATTTCTGACTTACTCTCGCCAAGAGGACCGCGAGTCACTACGTCAAGGAGGATGTTCCGTGAAGGAGTTCAGCCGACCAGCATTGGTCGCCCGCGTCACCAGTGGCGGTCTTACCGACCCGGTAGTCGACAACGCGACTACTCATCCCGACCAGGTCGTCATGGTCAAGCGCCACGGCGACACCTGGGTCGACGTCACGGCCCGACAGTTCCTCGCCGAGGTCAAGGGGGTTGCCAAGGGGCTCATCGCCGCCGGCATCTCACCCGGCAACTCGGTGGCCATCATGTCGCGCACCCGGTACGAGTGGACCCTCGTCGACTACGCCATCTGGTACGCCGGTGGAGTAAGCGTGCCGATCTACGAGACATCGTCGGCCGAGCAGGTTCAGTGGATTGTCTCCGACTCCGACGCGGTGGGCGTTTTCCTCGAGGGCGCCAAGACCAGCATGGTGTACGACGAAGCCGCCTCGCCCGACGCACTTCCTGCGGTGCGCAACGTGTGGCAGTTCGACGAGGGAGCCGTTGCCGAGCTGACGGCGGCCGGTGCCGGTGTGTCCGACGAACAGCTCGAGGCAAGTCGGGTGACGGTGACCCCTGACAGCATCTGCACGATCATCTACACGTCGGGCACCACCGGGCGGCCCAAAGGCTGTGTGCTGACCCACGGCAACTTCATGTTCGAGTGCGACAACATCGTCGCCGGACTCCCTGAGCTCTTCTCAGAGGCCGGTTCCTCGACCCTGCTATTCCTGCCGCTCGCGCACGTGTTCGGACGCACAATCCAAATCGGAAGCGTGCGCGCGCGCACCAGGCTCGGCTTCGCACCCGACGTCACCAACCTGCTGGCAGACCTCGCGGCCTTCAATCCCACGTTTGTTCTGTCGGTTCCGCGCGTGTTCGAGAAGATCTTCAACGGCTCCCAGCTGAAGGCCACCTCCGAGGGCAAGGGCTCCATCTTCGAGACCGCTGCCCGCGCGGCCATCGACTACAGCCGTGCGCTCGACACGGGCGGGCCGGGCCTCCCGCTCAAGGCCAAGCACGCATTGTTCGACCGGCTCGTGTACGGCAAGCTGCGGGCTGCGCTGGGTGGCAACGTCGCGTGGGCCGTCAGCGGCGGCGCGCCGCTCGGCGAGCGGCTCGGCCACTTCTTTCGCGGCATCGGAGTGACCATCCTCGAGGGCTATGGGCTCACCGAGACGTCGGCCGCCGCCACCCTCAACCTGCCGTCCGCGATCAAGATCGGCACCGTCGGAAAGCCCATCCCTGGGTGCACGATCGGCATCGCCGACGACGGCGAGGTGCTCATCAAGGGTGACTTCGTCTTCAGGGGCTACTGGAAAAACGATGCCGCGACCCATGAGGCCATCGACGCCGACGGGTGGTTCCACAGCGGCGACCTCGGCGATATCGACTCCGAGGGCTACCTGCGAATCACAGGGCGCAAGAAGGAGATCCTCATCACCTCGAGTGGCAAAAATGTCGCTCCCGCCGTGCTCGAGGACCGCCTGCGAGCCAACTGGCTGGTGAGCCAGTGCATGGCCGTGGGCGATAAGCAGCCGTTCATCGCCTGCCTCGTGACCCTCGACCACGAGTCAGTGCACGGGTGGCTGCGGCTCAAGGGGCGACCTACAACAACCACGCTCGAAGACTTGACCACCGATCCCGAAATTCTTGCCGAGATTCAGGCGGCCGTCGACGAGGCCAACAAGGCGGTGTCGCATGCCGAAGCAATCAGGAAGTTCACGGTGCTGCCCATCGACTGGACCGAGGCCAACGGCCTCCTCACGCCCTCGCTGAAACTCAAGCGCTCCGAGGTCATGGCGCGCCACCGGGAGGATGTCGACGCCCTGTACTCCTGACCGTTCGCGGGGTTGTCCACAGGGCTCCCCGCAGCGTCTGCATTTCGACGTACCGTATGCGTCACCCGGCCGACTCCGCGGCCGGGTGACGGAGGGGGATTCGGATGCGCAGGCGGGTCATTGTGATCGTGTTCGCCGCGGTGTTCGCCGCGCTGGGTACCGTGCTGCTGGTCGGGGCGGCCGGTCAACAGCACGACGAGCAACTGGCCGAGGTGCGCGCCACCAGCGTGCTGGTGGCCACCGACCGCATCGAGCCAGGCACCACCAGCACCGCGGCTGAGGGGTCGGTCGCGCAGGCCGAGATTCCCCAGAGCGCCCTGGTGCCAGGTGTGCTGACCGACCTTGGCGAGGTGGCGGGCCTGCAGGCACTGGGGCCCATCCTGCCCGGACAGCAGATTGTGAGCGGTCAGTGGGGTTCGTCGCCCAGCAGCCCACTTCGCCCTCCGCCCGGAACCCTCGGGCTCGCCATACAACTCGGCGACCCCCAGCGGGTGGCTGGGTTCGTGGCTCCCGGGTCGAGGGTGGCGGTGCTGGCCACGGTGGCCAGTACTAGCGCCACGGGCGGCTCGGTCACGCGGATACTCCTCCCCGCGGTGACGGTGCTCGGGGTGGGCGGGTCCACCCTGACCACCCGCACCACGCAGGAGTCAGGAGAAACAAGTACCGAGCAGGTGCCCTCAGCGGTACTGACGCTCGCTCTCACCCCGGCCCAGGCCGAGCGTGTCGTGTTCGCCGTCACCGAGGGTCAGATTTACCTCGGCCTGCTCGGTGAGAAGGTGCGCGGCGAGACGGGCTCCGGAGTCACCGCGACGAACCTGTTCGAGGTCTCGCCGTGAGCGGTCCCCACCGCACCCTCGTGGTCGACACCGATCAGTCGATGGCCGCCACGATCGCCGCGGCCTGTCCACGTGGCGCAGAGCAGGTGCACTCACTGGCTGAGCTCACCGGGCTCACCGGGCTCACCGGGCTCACCGGGCTCACCGGGCTCACCGGGCTCACCGGGCTCACCGGGCTCGGACCTCGATTGGGCTCGGTCCCGCCCGCACACGAGACCGACACGGTCACGGTCGTCTTCGGCCCCTCGTGCGACTCCGAGGCGATGCTGGAGACCTGCGTCCGACTTCACCGGGCCGACCCACGGTCGGGCCTCATCCTGGTGCGTCGACGACCCGACGCGACCCTCCTCACCGCGGCCCTGCGCGCCGGGGTCAGCGAGGTGCTCACCGACCGCGAAATCAGCGGGCTTGGCGAGGCCATCGAGCGCAGCCGCCTCGCGGGCGCCCGACTCAGGCTCGTCGAGTCCACGACGCCTCGGGCGGAGATCACGACCGTGTTCTCCGCCAAGGGCGGGGTCGGCAAGACCACGGTGTCCACCAATCTGGCGCTCATCCTGTGCCGCGGTGGTGCGAGGGTGGCCCTCGTCGACCTCGATGTCGCCTTCGGCGACGTGGCAGTGACCCTGACCCTCTTTCCCGCCCACAGCCTCGCCGATGTCGCAGCCCTCGGGCCAGCACTCGACCCATCCTCACTCGTCAGCATGCTGGCTCCTCACTCGAGCGGGGTTCAGGTGCTCGCAGCACCCACCGACCCTGGAGCCGCCGACACCATCACGGCCGACACCGTCACACGGACACTCGACATCCTCGCCGAGCAGTTCGATCACATCGTGGTCGACACCCCGCCCTCACTCGATGAGCGGGTGTTGGCCGCGATCGACGTCTCATCCCGCGTGGCCCTTGTCGCCACCCTCGACGTGCCAGCGCTCAAGAATCTGCGTATCGCCCTCGAGACGCTGAGCCTGATCGGCCTGCCCTTTGAGAGGCAGTGCATCGTGATCAACCGGGGAGATGCCGAGGTCGGAGTGCTACTGCGAGATGTGCCCGCTGCCCTCGGACGTCCGATCGCTGCCGTGATTCCCTCCTCGCGCGATGTCCCTGCCTCGGTCAACGCGGGAATCCCCATCGCGGCCTCCAGCCCCGAGCATTCCGTGAGCCGCGCACTCGCCGAGTTCGCCGACCACCACCTCGTGCGAGTCTCAGGTCGATCTGTGGCTTCGGCTCAGGCGGCGGGGCAACCCCCGCGCCGATCCCGATGGCGGCGCACGTCCACCGACGCTGCGAGCGAGGTCGTCCGATGAAACTGTCCGAGCGAATCGCCGCCGTTCAGCGCGATCGCGCCCTGCTGGCCGAGCCCCCGCCCTCGACGGGGCTCGAGCACGCCGCCGTACGCGACTCCGTGCAATCTCGGGTCATCGACGGGCTCGGCTCGCGCCTGTACGACCCCCACATCGACGATCAGCGACTGGCCCACGAAGTGCGGTCGGCCGTGACCGACGTGCTGGGTCCCGGCCGGCCCCTCGGTGCATCTGAGCACTCCCGCATCGCCCAGGAGGTCACCGACGATCTTCTCGGGCACGGCCCCCTCGAGGCTCTCCTGCGCGATCCCGATATCAGCGAGATCATGGTCAACGGGCCTCATCAGGTGTTCGTCGAGCGCTCAGGACAACTTTTCCCTGTCACTACCCAGTTCGACGATGAGCGCCACCTCCGTCGCACGATCGACAAGATGGTTTCGCGCGTCGGCCGCCGGGTCGACGAGTCATCCCCGATGGTCGACGCCCGCCTTCCCGATGGCAGCCGACTCAACGCAATCCTGCCCCCCCTCGCCATCGACGGGTCGGCACTCACCATTCGCAAGTTCTCGCCCGACCCCTTCACCATCGACGACCTCGTGAGCATGGGCACCCTGACCACCGCTGCCGCCGAGTTCCTCGCCGCCGCCGTCCGAGGTCGGCTTACCCTGGTGGTGAGTGGGTCGACGGGGTCGGGAAAAACAACCACGCTGAATGTCTTGTCGTCATTCATTCCCGAGGGCGAGCGAATAGTGACGATCGAAGACGCCGCGGAACTCCGCCTGCAGCAGCAGCACGTGGTCAGGCTTGAGAGCCGACCGCCCAACCTCGAGGGCCAGGGAGAGGTCACGATTCGAACCCTCGTGCGCAACGCCCTTCGGATGCGGCCCGACCGCATCATCCTCGGCGAGGTCAGAGATTCCGCCGCGGTCGACATGCTCCAGGCCATGAGCACCGGCCACGACGGGTCCATCGGCACTGTGCACGCCAGTTCACCGCGCGAGGCCCTCGCCCGACTAGAAACGATGATCCTGCTCGGAGGAGCCGACCTCCCTCTGCGGGCGGTGCGCGAGACGATGGTCAGCGCCCTCGACCTCATCGTCCACCAGGTGCGAGGCCGCACCGGGGCGCGCGTGATCACCTCCATCACCGAGGTGGTCGGCCTCGAGGGTGACACCATCACGGTTCAAGAAGTTTTCTCACGTACTCACGAGTCCGCGCCGCTGATGCCCACCGGCATTCGACCCCGCTTCCTCGATCGGCTACGGGCGGCCGGAGAAGACCTCTCCCGAGTGAACCTCACCCCCGAGTCCGACCAGCATCAGGTCACCTCATGAGCGCGATTGGCGCTGCCGTCGTTTTCGTCGCGCTGCTCACCCTGGTGCTCGCCTCAGTAAGCCTTGCCTCGAGGCCGCGCGCCACGTTTCTTCACGACAGAATCTCGGCCATGCCGCAGGTCAGCGCCAGCAGCGGCAGCACGTGGCCGTCCGTGCCCGGCGGATCGGCCATGGGCAGCATCGCAGGTCGCGGCCGCAGCGCTATCAGGCCACTGGCGACAGCCTTGATCCCGGCACTGGCGGTGGGACTCGTCATCATGCTCCTCGGAGGGCCCGTGCTGGGCCTGCTCGCGGGCTCGGTCGTGATCGGCGTTCTGTGCTCCCGCGCCCGCCGGAGGGCCACGCGCCGGAGGCTCGAGTTCGCCTCCGAACTCCCCGACACACTGACCCTGCTCTCGGGAGCGCTCTCAGCAGGGCATGCGCTCACTCCCGCCGTCGAACACGTGGCACGCGAGTCACACGGCGCCATCGCTGACGAATGGGGACGCGCCGTTGTCGAGTCAAGGCTCGGGCTCGACCTCGCCGATGCCCTCGACCGCGCAGGACAGCGCATGGAGAGCACCGAGATGCGATGGGTTGTGCTCGCCATGCGCACCAATCGCGAGGTCGGTGGCGACCTCGGCTCGGTGCTCACCACCGTCGCGGCTTCCCTGCGCGAGCGCGACCGCCAGCGTCGGCACGCGCGCGCGCTCACCGCCGAGGGGAGGCTGTCTGCGGTGATCCTGTGCGCGCTGCCGATCGTCTTCGCGGCCTATCTCGCCGTGGTGCGGCCCGAGTACCTGTCGCTGCTTCTGCACAGCTCGCTGGGGCTCGCCATGAGCATCGTCGCGATCACCCTTCTTGCTGCCGGTGTCATGTGGATGCGGCTGCTCGTGAGAATCGAGGGCCTATGACCACCCGCACCCGCCGCGGAATGAGCCCCCTCAACCGGGCCATGAGAGCTAGTGACGGGTCGCGCGGCTCGGCACCTCACCGTCTCTCCGAACGTGGCAGGTGGAGCAGCCGAATACAGGCGGCCACTCACTCAACTCGCGGCGCACTCGGGATCGCTTCGAGCGCCGTTTCCCGCTCCCACGGCTCCCACGGCTCCCACGACTCCCACACGCATGCGCCACGCCCCAGCACCGTCGGCGCACTCGCAGCAGCGGGCCTCGTTGTCGGGCTCATCATCGGGGTTGTTTTCATCGGTTCGGCGGCGCGGGCATTGGCTCTGGGGCTCGTACTCGCGCTCGCCGCGGGCTCAGCACCGCTCCTGCGACAGCGCTCACGCGAGGCCTCGCGGTCAGCGCGCATCGCCACGCAACTCCCCGACGTGCTTGACCTGCTCGCGGTCACCGTGTCGGCCGGGCTGGGCTTCGACGCGGCTCTCTCTCGGGTCAGCTCAGCCTTCGACGGACCGCTGGCCGAGGAACTCCGCCGCGTCCGTCACGAGGTTACCCTCGGGGCCACTCGTGCCGAGGCCCTCAAGGAGCTGTCCCGTCGCACCGGGCTCCCCCAGTTGCGCGCCTTTGCTGCCGCCATCGCCCAGGCCGACGCCCTCGGCGCCCCACT
>WLOZ01000279.1 GCA_009699025.1 Actinomycetota bacterium | reverse complement strand
TTGGTGCTCGATCCACCGAGTCCGTGGATGAGCACCGCGGGCTCACCCGCACCGGTGGTGGCCGCGTGGCGCACGTGCAGGGTGCGGCCCGGGATGCTGAGGGTCTCGCCGGGCCACGGGGGCAGCACGTCGCCGTAGTCGAGAGTCTCGGGAGCAGGGGCAGTCGCATTCATGGGGCCAGAGTATCCGGAAGGCCACCGCTTTTGTTACTGACGGGTAGCATGGGGTTGTGTCCGCATCCAGTACGGCAGCTCCGCCCCTGCGCGGTGCGCGTCTGCCGCGCCAGGAGCGCCGGGCTCAGCTGCTCGAGTCGGCGCTCGAGGTGTTCGTTGCGCAGGGGTATCACTCGGCCGCGATGGACGACATCGCCGACCGCGCCGGAGTCAGCAAGCCCGTTCTCTACCAGCACTTCCCCAGCAAGCTCGATCTGTACGTGGCCCTCCTTGAAGCGGGTCGCGACCGCCTCATCTCACTCGTTCGCGAGGCTCTGCTGTCGACCACCGACAACAAGCTCCGGGTCTACGCCGCCACCGACGCATACTTTGCCTTTGTGGAGGAGAGCGCGGGCGCCTTTCGCCTCGTGTTCGAGTCTGACCTCACGAATGTGAAGCAGGTGCGCGACCTCATCGACAGCGCCAACGCCGAGATCGCCCTGCTGATCTCCGAGGTCATCGCCGAGGACACCGGCCTATCCCAGCCCGAAGCGATGCTGCTCGGCACCGGCCTCGCCGGGGCCGCGCAGACGGCGGCCCGCCACTGGCTGCACGAACCCGGCCAGCTCACGCGCGGCGACGCCGCGGCCCTGGTCGCCCGCCTCCAGTGGCGCGGTATCTCCGGGGTCCCTCGCCATCCCTGACCACAGGGTGAGCGACATGGCCCTGAGCGGACCGATGGGTCGGAATGCCTGGCCCGCGCATAGGGTTATGCCAACGCATCACAGCCGCACCCGTCACGGAGGTTCCAGTGGAGATCAAGATCGGCGTTCAGCACTCGGGCCGCGAACTCATGCTTGAGAGCACGCAGACAGCCGACGAGGTCACCTCGCTGGTGGAGGCGGCGGTCACGAACAGCACCCTGCTCTCGCTCATCGATGAGAAGGGCCGACTCGTGATCGTGCCCGGCGACCGCATCGCATTCGTCGAGATTGGTGCTCAAGAGGGACGCAAGGTCGGCTTCTCCACCTGACAGCCGTTCGCTCGCCCCTCTCGCCCAGCTCGCCAGCCCGTTCTACGCGGCGAGACCCAGCGACTGCATGCGACGGGTGTGATTGTCGGTCATGCGGCTAAACATCGCGCCGATCTCGGCGAGGTCAAGAGTGGCACCGCCGCCGCTGATGAGGAAGTCCGACAGCGAGTCGCGCTCGGCCGCCACCCGCTGAGCCTGCGACAGGGCCTCTCCCACAAGCCGACGACCCCACAGCGCCAGTCGACCGGCCACCGCCGGGTCGGCCTGAATCGCCGCTCGCACCGTCTCGACCACGAAGGCCGACTGGCCGAGGTCTTCGCACACCTCGGTCACCAGCGCTCGGTCGTCAGGGTGCAGCATCACCGAGATCTCGCGGTAGAAGTCCGAGCCGATGCCATCTCCGACGTACGCCTTCACCAGACCCTCGAGCCAGTCACTGGGCGCGGTGTGCTGGTGAAAGCCGTCAATCGCAGCCACGAAGGGCCGGATCGCCTCCTCGGGGTCGGCGCCCAACTCCACGAGCCGCTCGCGCAGCCGAGTGAAATGCCGATGTTCGGCCGAGGCCATCGCGGCCAAGGCGGCCGCGTCGTTGATCGTGGGGGCGAGCGCGGAGTCGGCTGCGAGGCGCTGGAAGGCCGAGAGTTCGCCGTACGCAAGAACGGCCAACAGGTCAACCACAGCCGCCCGATAATGCGCGTCAGGAACGGTCACGTCGGTCACGAGCGCCAAGCGTAGTGAACGCAGGGTACGCTGGGGAAACAATCACACACCAGGAGCTTCTTCTGACCACCGATCCGGCGTCCGCGCCCGACAGCACGCCTACTCCCGACGAGGCTCCCACCTTCGCCGAACTCGGCGTTCATCCCGCCACCGTCTCCGCCCTCGCTGAGGCCGGTATTCTGCGCGCCTTCCCGATTCAGGCCATGACGCTGCCCCTCGCCCTCGCCGGACAGGACCTCATCGGGCAGGCCAAGACGGGCACCGGCAAGACCCTCGGCTTCGGCATTCCGCTGCTGCAGACGGTTGTCAGCCCCAACGACGAGGGCTACGAGGCTCAGTTCAAGCCCGGAGCACCGCAGGCTCTGGTGATCGTGCCCACGCGCGAGCTCTGCATCCAGGTGGCCAGCGACCTCCAGATCGCCGGCGGCCATCGCGGCGTGCGCGTGCTGGCGGTGTACGGCGGTCGCGCCTACGAGCCTCAGGTCGAGGCCCTACGCCAGGGCATCGAGGTGGTGGTCGGAACCCCGGGTCGCCTCATCGACCTCGCCCAGCAGCGCCACCTCGACCTCTCGCAGGTGCGCGTACTCGTGCTCGACGAAGCCGACGAGATGCTCGATATGGGCTTCCTGCCCGACGTCGAGCGCCTGGTGTCGCAAACTGCGACAGTCCGTCAGACCATGCTTTTCTCGGCCACGATGCCCGGACAGATCGTCAACCTCGCACGCCGCTACATGACGCAGCCCACGCACATCAGGGCCACCGACCCCAACGATGCCGGCGCCACGGTCGATGCCATCGAGCAGCACGTGTGGCGCACCCACCCGCTCGACAAGCCCGAACTGGTTGCCCGCATCCTGCAGGCCGACGGTCGTGGGCTCACCATCATTTTCACGCGCACCAAGCGCACGGCCCAACGTGTGTCCGACGAGCTCACCGAGCGAGGCTTCGCCGCCGGCTCGGTGCATGGCGACCTTGGCCAGGGCGCACGCGAGCAGGCTCTGCGCGCGTTCCGCAACGGCAAGGTCGACGTACTTGTCGCCACCGACGTCGCAGCTCGCGGCATCGATGTGCAGGACGTCACCCACGTCATCAACTACGAGTGCCCCGACGATGACAAGACCTACCTGCACCGCGTGGGTCGCACCGGCCGTGCCGGCGCCTCGGGCGTGGCCATCACGTTCGTCGACTGGGCCGACACCACCAAGTGGCAGGTCATCAACAAGACCCTCGGCCTTGCCTTTCCCGAACCCCTCGAGACGTACTCGAACAGCGCCCACGTTTATACGGGCCTCGGCATCCCCACAACAGCCACCGGCAAGCTTCCTCGGGCGCAGCGCACCCGCGAGGGCCTCGGAGCCGAACAGGTCGAAGACCTCGGCGAGACCGGCAAGCGCCAGCGCTCGGGCGGCTCCGGCGGGTCCTCACGCTCCGGCAGTTCGGGCGGGTCCTCACGCTCGGGCAGTTCGGGCGGGTCCTCACGCTCGGGCGGGTCAGGTGGGTCCTCACGCTCAGGCGGGGGCAGCGCCCGCGCCGCAGAACCTGCGGCCGAGGCTAGCGGCGATCGGCCCGCACGCAGCTCGCGCGGGCCCCGTAAGCGCACTCGCAAGAGCGGGTCCGACGACACCACCGCACCGGCCTCCTGACCCCCTTCTCACGCACGACCCCCTAGGGTTCGTGAGGTGAGCACTCCGCGCGGTCTGGCCCTTCCGGCCACGGTGCGCGCCCTGACGCTTCGGTCCCTCCGTCACCAGCACGCCGTGCTGCTCGCCGAACCCCGGTCGGGGGTCCCCCTCGGCATGGCGGTGCTGGTGCCGGGCTTCACCGGCAGCAAGGAGGACTTCCTCTCAATTCTCGACCCGCTCGCGGCCGGCGGGTTCGCCACCGCCACCTTCGACCAGCGTGGCCAGTACGAGTCGGCGCTCGACGCCGCGTGCCCCGACGGCCAACCCCTGACCCTCGAGCAGCTCGCCGACGACCTCATTGCCCTCGTCGACGTGCTATCGCCCACCTCCCCCGTGCACCTCGTCGGCCACTCCTTCGGGGGGCTGGTCGCGCGCGTGGCCACCATGCGTCACCCCGAGCGAGTCGCGTCGCTGATCCTGATGTGCAGTGGACCTGGGGCCCTGCCCGA
>WLOZ01000278.1 GCA_009699025.1 Actinomycetota bacterium | reverse complement strand
GCCAGCGTGTCGACGTCGATCACATCGATGTCGACCTGCAGAAATTCGCGGTAGCGGCCCTCCTGTGGCCGCTCGCCACGCCACACCTTCTGAATCTGATAGCGCTTGAAGGGGAAGTGCAGATGGCCGCCGTGCTCGAGCACGTAACGCGCCAGCGGAACGGTGAGATCGAAGTGCAGTCCAAGTGCTGAGCCCGCACTCTCGCCGCTCGAGTCGTCGTCGCTGGCGTGCAGGCGCCGAAGAACGTACACCTCCTTGTCGATCTCGCCCTTGCGCAGCATCTGCTCGAGTGGCTCAACCGCGCGCGTCTCGATCGACGAGTATCCCCACGACTCGAACGTCGCGCGCATACGGTCGAGCACGACCTGCTCGACGATGCGCTGCTCGGGGAGCCACTCGGGAAAACCCGACAGGGCGGTGGGTCGCGCCACGGCTAGAGCCCCCTGCGCTGGGCGGCGGGGGGCGATTCGTCGTCGAGGAGCGCGCGTAAGAAGGGGTTCGATGACCGCTCTCGACCGATCGTGGTCTGCTCGCCGTGGCCCGGAAGCACCACGGTGTCGTCTGGCAGGGGCAGCACCACTCGGGCCAGCGAGCGCATCATCTCGTCGGTGTCGCCGCCCGGCAGGTCGGTGCGCCCGATGGATCCGGCAAACAGCACGTCACCACTGAACATCAGTGGCGCATAGCCGCCAACGGTGTCACGTCGATAGGTGACCGATCCTGCGGTGTGGCCAGGAGCGTGGTCGACAACGAAACCAAGCCCGGCGATGTCGAGGGCGAGTCCGTCGGACACCTCAATGACCTCGGAAGGTTCGGCAAACTCGGCGAGTCCGCCGGTCATCTGCCTCAGCATCGCGCGCGAGTCGGTTGAGATACCCGACAGCGGGTCTGACAGCAGTGCGCGGTCGGCCGGATGCACCAGCGCGGGTATGGCGTAGCCGTCGGCGACGGGGAGCACCGACCACATATGGTCGATGTGCCCGTGAGTGAGCAGCACCGCAACAGGCCGGAGTCGGCTCTCAACCACCAGGTCGCGTACCCCCTCAACGGCGTCCTTACCGGGGTCGATAATGACGCACTCGCTGCCTGCGGACGCCGCTACCACGTAGCAATTCGTGCTCCACGGCCCCGCAGGGAAGCCCGCGACCAGCATGACGACCTCCCTGACAATCGGTGTGTTGGGGCGTTCACAGACCGCGTAGTGCCGATGGCCCGAGACACGAGCGTATCGGTCTGAGGCCCGGCTTCGAGCGCGACCGCCCCCTCGATGCCGGGGGTGCCTCGTGCGTTCCAGCGCCTCGCCTAGACTGCCTCATGTCCCCCGAGGGACCCGAGGGCCCTAGCCGCAAGGAGTGTCGTGACAAGCAGGAAGCGCGAGCGCGAATTGGCGCGGGCCAAGTACGAGCGCCAGCAGGCTCGGCGTGCGAAGGAGCGGGAGCGTCGACGGCGCCTTTACACCATCGTGGCCGCTATCGCGGGGGTGGCGGTGGTGGTGCTGGGCGCTGCGTGGCTGATGCGACCGGCCTCGATCACCGACGACGCAGCGGCGAGTGCGACACCCTCACCGTCTGCCTCGGAGACATCGTCAGCCTCACCTTCACCGTCGGCTTCAACGTCGAGCTCGGTGGCTGCGGTGACGTGTACCCCGCCGCCCGCGTCGCGCCCCGACAACCTCACGTGGCCCACGGCCCCGCCCGCCACGTTGAAGCCCACCGGCACGTACGACATCACGTTGACCACCAACTGTGGGCCCATCGTGATCAGGGTCGATCAGGCCAAGGCGCCCGTCACCGCGAATTCCATGGTTTTCCTCACCGACCAGAAGTACTTCAACGACACCGCCTGCCACCGACTCACCACGGCGGGCTTCTATGTGCTTCAGTGCGGTGATCCCAAGGGCGATGGCACCGGTGGCCCCGGCTACGTGGTGCCCGACGAGAATCTGCCGATCTCCGCTAACCCGGACTATCCCGCTGGAACGGTTGCGATGGCCAACGCCGGCCCTGGAACCGCGGCGAGCCAGTTCTTCATCGTCTACGAAGACACCTCGCTTCCGCCCAGTTACACCATCTGGGGCACCGTGACCTCCGGTCTCGATATCGTCAAGTACGTGGGAGCACAGGGTGTACGGGGAGCCGCAGGCTCGGCCGACGGGGCACCCAAGCAGCCCATCAGCATCATTACCGGCACCACCACCTACACCCCGACGGGCTCCTGATGACCACTCCTCCCAGCGATCCGAGCGAACTCCAGCAGGCCGAGCCGGAGTCCGCCCAACTCATCGCAGTGGATGCTCCCATCGATACTCAGGTGGCCGCAGACTCCGCAGTGACGGTCGTCGAGCCCGTCGTTGAGCCCGTCGTTGAGGCCGAAGTCGAGCCCGCCGCGAAAGCCGTAGTCGAGCCCGCCGCGGAAGCCGTAGTCGAGCCCGCCGCGGAAGCCGTAGTCGAACCAGTAGTGGAAGCCGCCGTCGAAGCCGTCGCCCCTTCGTCCAGCCCCGTTCCCTCACCGACTCCTCGCCGCGTTCCCGCGCCTGCACCTGCACCCACCACTGAGTCGGCCCCCGCCCCCGGCCCGTCACCTAGCCTCGCCTTCGGCCGCGCCGACGCCGACGGAACGGTGTGGCTACTCTCGCCCGAGGGTGAGATTCGGGTCGGCCACTATGCCGCTGGAACCCCCGACGAGGGTCTGGCCTTCTACGCCCGCAAATACGACGACCTCGCAGTGGAGGCGTCCCTGTCGCTGCGGCGCCTTCGCGACGGCCGCGCGACCCCTGAGTCGGCCGTTGCCGTGGCGGCCAAGGTGCGAGAGGCACTGGTCGACCCCGGTTTCGTGGGCGACCTCGTAGCGCTGCGCTCGACATGCGACCAGATCGACACCCAGGTCGAGGTGCAGCGGGCCCGGCGCAGCGCCCAGAAGGCGGCCGCCAAGGCAGCCGCCATCGCGGCTCGCGAGAAGCTTGTGGCCGAGGCTGAGTCGCTGGCAGCCTCCACTCAGTGGAAGCCGACCGGCGAGAGGTTCCGCGAGTTGCTCGACGAGTGGAAGGTGCTCCCCCACGGCGACCGGGCGAGCGAGCAGTCGCTCTGGAAACGTTTCAGTACCGCACGTTCAGCCTTCGACAAGGCCCGACGCACGCACTTCGCCAAACTCGAGGTTGAGCGCAGCGCTGCCAAGACCGCGAAGCTGGCCCTCATCGGCGAGGCCGAGCAACTCGCCACCAGCACCGAGTGGGGACCCACCAGCAACGCGTTCAGGTCGCTCATCGACCGCTGGAAGGCTGCACCGAAGGGACCGCGTAAAGACGAGGACGCCTGGTGGGCGCGCTTCAAGGCCGCGCAGGACTCGTTCTTCACGGCACGCACCACGGTCACCAACGAGCGCGACGTCGAATTGCGCGGCAACCTCGAGGTAAAGCAGGCCCTGCTCGCAGAGGCGCAGGCGCTACTACCCATCACCGATGCCGAGGCCGCGGCACGCTCGCTGCGCTCGATCCAGCAGCGCTGGGAGGCAGTCGGCCACGTTCCTCGGGGCGACCAGGACCGTATTGATGGTGGGCTACGCAAGGTCGAGGAGGCTCTGCGGACCGCCGAGGGGGAGCGCTGGCGCCGCACCGACCCGGCCAAGCGCGCCTTTGCCGAATCGACAGTCGAGAAGTTCGAGCAGTCGGTCAGCAAGCTCGAGAAGGCGCGCGTTCGTGCGGAAGCTTCGGGCGACACCGCCGCAGCCGCTCAAGCCTCGGCCTCGATCGAAGGCATCCGCCCACTGCTCGAGGCAGCCCAGAAGTCTCTGGCCGAGTACTCGTAGCAGATCTGCTCAACCCTCGACAGTTCACACTGTCTGGCAGACCTCAGACCCGATACACGTCGAACACGCCGTCAACCCCTCGTACCGCCTTGAGTACGGCTCCGAGATGTTTGGGGTCGGCCATCTCGAAGGTGAAACGGCTCAGCGCAACTCGATCGCGCGAGGTAGAAACCGATGCGCTGAGGATGTTCACGTGATGGTCTGACAGCGCTCGGGTGACATCGCTCAGCAGTCGTGAACGGTCGAG
>WLOZ01000277.1 GCA_009699025.1 Actinomycetota bacterium | reverse complement strand
TGGGAAATGAAAACAATCGCGGTGCCATGCCTCTCGCGAAGACTGCGTAGAACATCGATGACCTCCGACTGCACGGTGACGTCGAGGGCACTCGTCGGTTCATCGGCAATGAGAACGTCGACCCGCAGTGCGCCGACAAGCGCAATCGCACAGCGTTGCGCCTGACCGCCGGATACTTGATGCGGATACCGACTCAGGATCTGCGGGTCGAGCATCACCTCGGCTAGTGCCTGCTCCATGCGAGGGCGACGCTCTGCTCGCGGCACACCGTGAAGCTTCAGGGTGCGACCGAACAGTGCGCCCAGAGTCATCGTGGGATTAAGTGAGGCCCGAGGACTCTGCAGAATCATGGCGATCTGACGGCCACGCACAGAGCGCCACTGCTTGTTCGACAGCGTGCTCAGTTCCACTCCGCCCAGCATGATGCTGCCGCTTACGGTACCGCCGGCATAGCGGGTGAGGCCCATGAGTGCGAGTGCGGTTTGAGACTTCCCCGAGCCGCTTTCCCCTGCGATTCCTAGCACCTGACCAGCAGCCAGATCGAACTCGGGCACGTGCGCCACGGTAGTGCCGCCATAGCAAACCCTCAGGTCACGAACACTGATCACCGTCGACCTCGCTTCGGATCAAACACGGTTTGCAGACCGTCGCCGACGAAGTTGAACGCGACGGCCGTCAGCAAGATCGCCAGGCCGGGAAAGGTGATGACCCACCATGCGGTGGTGGCCAGTGGCTGGCCCCGCGCCACCATCAGCCCCCACTCGGGCGTCGGGTCTTGGGCGCCGAGGCCGAGGTACGACAGCGTTGCTGCGGTCACGATGATGCCAGCGGCATCGAGGGACATCTGCACGAATACTGGCGTCGAGGCGTTGGGAAGCACATGGCGAACGAGTTGGCGAGTGCGGCTCGCGCCCAGGATGCGCGCGGCATCTGAGTAGCCCTGCCGCCGAATGGATGCCGCTTGGCCGCGCGCCAGTCGCGCGTACCACGGCCACCAGGTGAACGCGATGGCCAGCGCGGCATTCACCGCGCTGGCGCTGAGCACCGCTGCCAGAGCAATGGAGAGCAGTAGCGCCGGAAAGGCGAGAAACACGTCAGTCACCCGCATGAGCGCGGAGTCGAGCCAGCCACCGAAAAATCCTGCCGCTAGTCCGACCGAGAGTCCGACGACAACTGAGACCAGTAGCACGATGACGACAATTCCAAGCGAGACGCGGGCTCCGAAGACAACGCGGGTGAAGATGTCTCGACCGACGATGTCGGTGCCAAACCAGTGCGCGGCGCTGGGCGACAGCAGGGCCTCAGAGGGGTGGACGACGGCGCCCGCATCGTCGGGGTACGGCGTGATCCAGGGTGCCAGTGCACCCGCGATAACAATGACCGCTGACAGCACCAGTCCGAAGATGAGCAGGGGCACTCGCTTGGCCGCACCCCAGCCCGGCCACAGCCACGATCGGCGTCGGCCCGGCTGACCCTGCACGTCAAACGTCGACAACGGAGTCACGTCTGGCGCTGGCCCACTCATGCCCGAACCCGGGGGTCGATAACACCCTGCACGAGATCGACGATCAGGTTCAGCAGCACGTAGATCAAGGCCACTACGAGTGTGATTCCGAGAATCGCAGGGATGTCGAGTGCAACGAACGCCCTCACGGCGTAGGAGCCCAAGCCTGGCCAGTTGAACACTGACTCCACGATGAAGGAGTTGGTCAGGGCGTAGGCGAAGACCAGCGCAATGAGCGAGACGATGGGATTGAGGGAGGGCCGAAGGGCGAATCTGCCCAAGACATTGAACTCGGAGAAGCCGAGGGAGCGCACCATGCGCACGTGCTCGTCGCCGAGATTCTCCAGCAGTGAGCCACGGGTCACCATGGCAACCGCGCCAATCGGGTAGGCGGCGATTGCACAAACTGGCAGGACCATGTGCGTGGCAGCATCGAAGAAAATCGGCCAGTTGCCGGTGAGTAGTGCGTCGATCACGGGCACGCCGATCACGGTGTAAAGCGGGCTGCTGAAATCGAGGGCAGAGTCGTATTGGCCAGCTACCGGTAGCCAGCCCAAACGTGAGAAGAAAACAATCTGCAGCAGGATTGCGAGCCAGAAGACCGGCATGGAGACCATCAAGATGGCGATGACCTTCGCCGCGACATCGCCGAAAGATCCGTGCCATCGGGCGGCGGCCACACCGAGTGGAATGCCCACGATTGCTGCGAACACGAGCGCAATTCCCACCAGCACCAGGGTGGTGGGCAGCACCTGAATGAGGTCTGAGGTGACCGGCCGCTTGGTGTGCAAGGAGATTCCGAGGTCACCGTGAAGGATTCCGTTGACGTAGCTGACGAACTGCTGCCACATGGGCAGGTCGAGCCCGAACTGCACTCGCACGGCCGCGAGCTCCTCGGCCGACGCTCTCGGACCGGCATAGGCGATCGCCGGGTCTCCCGGGATCAGCCGGGCGATCACAAACGTCAAGACGATGACGCCCAGCACGACCCCGAGAGCCTGCGTGGTCCGAGAGGCGATGTAGCGGCTCATACCCCTCTCTCAGGGTCACTGCTTGAGCAGTGGCCCGTTGCCACTACTCCTCGCAGATCTAACCGGTCGGCGTGAGTTGGTACACGAACACGACGTTGCCATACGAGGGATTGTCAACATAGCCCTGCACGGTAGAAGCGAGCGCGCGTCGATTGTTGGTCACTCCCAAAACCGCCGTCACCGCCTGATCGGAGATGGTCTTCTGCAGATCGACGTACTGCTGTGACGCCTTGGGTCGGTCGGTTGCGGTGAGGGCCTGCAGGTTGTCGATGGTCGCATCGGCAGCCGGATCATTCCAGTAGGAAAGGTTGAAGTAGGGCGGTGTCGCCGAGTGGAAAAGGTTGATAAACCACGAGTACGGATCGGCGTAGTCGGGGTACCAGTAGAAGAGGAAGATGTCCTGGTGCTTGGACGCATCAGGTGACTTGCCTAGGTCCCACTGTGTCTCCCACGCCAACGCCTTGCCCTGCAGGTCGACTCCCACACTCGCCAGGTTCGCCTTCATGACGGTGACCACGGTCTCTTGAACTGGATCGCCAGCAGCGTAGGTGAGAACTAATGAGAGCTTCTTGCCGCCGGGGCCGTAGCCAGCCGCAGTGAGCAGCGCGGTGGCGTCAGCAGTATTCGTGGTGGGCTGCACCTCGGTGGTGTATCCCATCAGGCCAGGCGGTACGACGCCGGTGGCCTTGACCATGCTGCCCTGCAGGGTGGTGATGATGCCGTCGTAGTCAATCGCCTCGGCTACTGCCTTGCGCACCGTGGCATCGGCGAGCGGACCCGACGCCGTGTTGAGCATGGCGAGCATGTTCTGAAATGAGGGCGACTCCTCGGTGGTGACGTTCGCCTGTCCCTTCAGGCTTGCGAACAACGCCGACGAGACGCTGGGCATGAACGAACCCTGGCCACTTTGCAGTAGCTGCACTGCAGTTGTCTCCTGGGGAACGACCTTGAAGGTGACCGACTGGTAATGCACTCCGGCCCAACCTCCCCAGTAGTCCTTGTTCGCTTTCAAGGTCAGTTCGTTCTCAGTTCCCTGCTTCCAAGTGTCAACAACATAGGCGCCGGTGCCCGCGGCATGTCCGGACTCGAACCACTGGGCGAGGTCACCAGTGGCTGCTTTGGTGTCGTAGATAAAGGCGGCGTATGCGGACGACGAAATCAAATCGAGCGGGGCGGCATACTTGAGGTCGAACACTAGGGTCGTGGGGTCCTTCGCCGTGATGGTCTCGACGGGATCCCAGATGTAGGCGCCACCGCCAGCCAGTGTGATGGTGCGATCGAGGGCAGCTTTGGCAGCCGAAGCGTCCATCGGGTTGCCGGTGCTGAACTTCACGTTGTCGCGCAGGGTGAAGGTCCATGTGAGGCCGTCGGCCGAGGCCTCCCACTTGGTGGCGAGCAGTGGCTCCACCTTGTTGGTGGTGGGATTGCTGCGGGTGAGTTGCTCGTAGAGATTGTTGGTAGCGATTCCCTCATTGGAGTAGCTCGTGGCTGGATCCCACGACGTCATGACGTCGAG
>WLOZ01000276.1 GCA_009699025.1 Actinomycetota bacterium | reverse complement strand
GCGCTCGGACGCAAACACCTAGCCGGCAGCCCCGATGCGGTGACTGCGGCCGTCGACGCCACCGGCCCCGATGACCTTGCCACCCTGATTTACACCTCGGGCACCACGGGCAGGCCCAAGGGCGTCGAGTTGCCGCACCGCTGCTGGACATATGAGGGTATGGCCATCGAGTCGGTCGGAATCCTACGGACTGACGACGTGCAGCTTCTGTGGCTCCCGCTGGCGCACTCGTTCGGCAAGGTGCTGACCAGTGCCCAGTTGCAGGTCGGGTTCCTGACTGCGGTCGATGGCCGCGTCGACAAGATCGCAAGCAACCTCCTTGAGATTCGGCCCACGTTCATGGCGGGGGTGCCTCGCGTCTTCGAGAAGATTTACGGGGGAGTCGCGGCGCACGCGACTGCCGAAGGCGGTCTCAAGGCCAAGATTTTCGAGTGGGCGTTCGTGGTGGGCAAGAGGTACCAGGCCGAGGTGATGGCTGGGCGCAAGCCCAGCGGCATCAAGCAGGCGCTGGCCGAACGTCTGGTCTTCAGCACTATCAAGGAGCGCATGGGCGGCCGCATCCGCTACTTCCTCTCGGGGTCGGCGGCGCTCGCGCCGGAAATCGCCGAGTGGTTCAATGCGGCCGGAATGCCGATCCTTGAGGGTTACGGGCTTACCGAGACCTCGGCCGCCAGCTGCGTGGGCCGGCCCGAGCGGCTGCGCTTCGGTGCCTTCGAGCCGCTCGCCGGTACCGAGGTACGCATCGCCGACGATGGCGAGATTCTGGTGCGCGGGCCCGGAGTAATGCGCGGCTACCGCAACCTGCCCGAGCACACCGCCGAGGTGATGCTCGCCGACGGCTGGTTCGCTACCGGCGACGTCGGCGAGATCGACGACCTCGGCCGAATTCGCATCACCGACCGCAAGAAGGACATGGCCAAGACCTCGGGCGGCAAGTACATCGCCCCGAGTGCGATCGAGAGCGAGTTCAAGGCGCTCTGCCCGTTAGCGAGCAACATGGTGGTGCACGTCGAGGGCCGCAACTTTGCGTCGGCGCTGATCACCCTCGACCCCGACGCGCTCACCAAGTTCGCGGTGGCTGCTGGCATCCCGACGGACTTCGCCTCGGCCGCGAGTTCTGTTGAAGTGCGCGCTAGCGTGCAGTCGGCAGTTGACGTGCTCAACGCCGGGCTCAACCGCTGGGAGGCCATCAAGAAGTTTGCGATCCTCGACCACGACTTCACTATCGAGGGCGGTGAGCTCACCCCGAGCTTGAAGGTGAAGCGGTCGGTGATCGAGACTCAGTACGCCGACCTGCTGAACTCCATGTACCGGTGAGGGCCTGAGTGCCAGGGTCGCTGCCCGAGGGTGAACCCGTTCCGTCCGACGGCTCGCTTCCGGAAGGAACGTTGGTCGATTCCCGACCTCTCTCGTTGTACGTGCACGTGCCGTTCTGCGCCACGCGGTGCGGCTACTGCGACTTCACGACCTACACGGCCGAGGAGCTCGGCGGCGGGGCGTCCCGAGACTCCTATGCCGATGACGCCATCGCTGAGGTGCGACTCGCGCGCCGGGTGCTGGGCAGCGCTGAGCTGCCGGTGCGCACGGTATTCCTCGGAGGAGGTACGCCCACACTGCTGCCAGCAGCCGACCTCGGGCGCATTCTCGCCGCGATTGACTCCGAGTTCGGGCTGGCCCCAGGCGCGGAGGTGACCACCGAGGCCAACCCCGACAGCGTCGACGCGAGGTCACTCGCCGATCTGCGCGAGGCTGGCTTCACCCGGGTGTCGTTCGGGATGCAGAGCGTGGTGCCACACGTTCTCGCGATGCTCGAGCGCACCCATTCGCCGGGCCGCGCTCTAGCCGCGGTAGGGGAGGCGAGGGCGGCGGGCTTCGAGCATGTGAGCCTCGACCTCATCTATGGCACGCCCGGCGAGACTGCTGACGACTGGCGGCGGTCGGTCGAGGCTGCGGCAGCCGCCGACGTCGACCATGTATCTGCCTACGCGCTGGTGGTCGAGGACGGCACGCGCCTGGCTGCGCGGGTGCGCCGTGGCGAGGTTCCCCTGCCCGACGACGACGTCGCGGCCGAATGCTACGAGGTGGCCGACGAGGCGTTCGGGGCAGTGGGGCTCGACTGGTACGAGGTGTCCAATTGGGCCCGTCCGGGCGGCGAGTGCCGTCACAACATGGCGTACTGGCGCGGCGACCACTGGTGGGGCGTGGGGCCCGGCGCCCACTCACACGTCGACGGCGTGCGGTGGTGGAACGTGCGCCATCCGGCTGAATACGCGCGGCGGCTGCGGGCAGGCGAGTCTCCGGGCGCCGGTCGCGAGCTACTCGATCACGAGTCGCGCGAGTCGGAGCGGGTACTGCTCGGGATCAGGCTGCGCGAGGGGCTCGCGCTCGACGACCTGCCCGGTCGCATGCCGGTGGTGAATGAACTGCTCGCCGAGGGACTCCTCCAACCCGGGGCGGCGGTGGCGGGCAGCGCGGTGTTAACGCTGCGCGGGCGGCTGCTGGCCGACCTCGTGGTGCGCCGACTTCTGTAGCTTGGCCGAGCGCAAGCGGGCCCTACCGCTCGCCTGGTCAGGCGAGCGGTAGGGCCCGAGGTGCAGGTGTGGTCGACTAGGCGCTACCCGACATGCCGAGTCCAAAAATAAACACGACGTAGAGCAGCCAGCCCGCGAGGGCGATGATGCCGAGGATGAAGCCTGCCTTAGCGGCTCCTCGGTTGGTCGCGAGGCCCTGATCGGCCTTGGCCATTCCCATCTTGCCGAAGACAATCGCCAGAATCGGGCCGATCATCGGCAGGCAGAAGAAGCCCAGGATGCCCAGCACAAGCGCGGCCGTACCCAAGCCGTTCTGGGCCGGCGTGGGGCCGTAGCCTCCGCCCGGCGGGGCTGCTGGTGGCGGCGTCGGCGGGCCGGCGGGGGGCGGCGGGGGCGGCGGGGGTGGCGGGGGTGGCGGGGGTGGCGGGTTGCTATCAGACATGGTTCCTCCGTGTGTGTCCCGAGTGTCGGGTGCCGACGCTCGGTTTTCCGCAACCTATCGTGCCGACCGAGTGATCCGTACCCACAAGTGGTAGGCCCATTCCCCCGAACTCGAGTGGGTGGTGAGCGACCCTGTTCCCGTTTCCTCGGCCCCGTTCCCGTTTCCTCGGCCCCGTTCCCGTTTCCTCGACCCCCTCCCGTTTCCTCGAACTTGTGTCAGAACAGGACGATGTGTGTCCACTTCTGACACAAGTTCCGATGAATGGGGGAGTTCCGGCACCACCGACACCACCGACACCAGGGTGAGCGTGCTCACGTCGACGACCCTCACCCCATCTCCGACTCGAACTTGTGTCAGATCAAGACGATGAATGTCCACTTCTGACACAAGTTCCGATGAATGGGGGAGTCACGGCACCACCGGCACCACCGACACCACCGACACCAGGGTGAGCGTGCTCACGTCGACGACCCTCACCCCATCTCCGACTCGAACTTGTGTCAGAACAGGACGATGTGTGTCCACTTCTGACACAAGTTCCGATGAATGGGGGAGTCACGGCACCACCGACACCACCGACACCACCGACACCACGGTGAGCGTGCTCACGTCTACGACCCTCACCCCATCTCCGACTCGAACTTGTGTCAGATCAGGACGATGAATGTCCACTTCTGACACAAGTTCCGATGAATGGGGGAGTTGCGACGCCACCGTGAGCGTTGCGCATGTCGTGCACGTCACTCACCGCCGACGGCGCCCGCCGTGCCGGGCGCCATAGCGACAGGAGGCATAGACTGGCACTCGTTCTGGCTGAGTGCTAGCCGATCACCCGAGACCGAGTACCACCCCCCAGGCTGGAGGCGCGACATGTTGGATGAGCGACGCCTCGCCGTGCTGCGCGCCATCATCGAGGACTTCGTGACCACCCGTGAGCCGGTGGGCTCCAAGGCACTCGTCGACAGGCACCACTTGGGCGTGTCGTCGGCCACGGTGCGCAACGACATGGCGGTGCTGGAAGAGGAGGGGTACATCGCGGCCCCGCACACCAGCGCCGGACGCATTCCCACCGACAAGGGCTACCG
>WLOZ01000275.1 GCA_009699025.1 Actinomycetota bacterium | reverse complement strand
GCCGCCGAAGGTGAGTCGCCACCCGTTGATCCAGCCGAAGCCGTGAACTGGCGAGGCGGGCGCGCGCTCGAGCATCTGCTCGGGGTCGAGGTTGGAGCCGTAGGAGGCATACAGCGGCATGGCTCAAGACTAGGGGCCCAGGGGAGCGACGCTGGGGAGTCCGTGGCCAACATGAGCCACAATGGTGATGTGACAGACGTGGTGGTGGTCGGGGGAGGCCCCGGAGGCTATGAGGCGGCGCTGGTCGCGGCGCAACTGGGCGCCCGCGTCACCGTGGTCGACCGCGACGGACTCGGTGGGTCGGCGGTGCTGACCGACTGTGTGCCGTCGAAGGCGCTCATCGCCGTTGCGCAGGTGATGGCCGAGGCCGGCGCCAGCGGTAGCCTCGGAGTGCGTGACCGTGAGGGCCCCGTCGCCCCCGGCGCGCTCACGGTCGACCTTGCTCAGGTCAATGCTCGAATCAGCGTGCTGGCCCATCTTCAGAGTGAGGACATCGAAAGCCGACTCGTGCGCGACGGCGTGCGGCTGCTGCACGGGCGTGGGCGGCTGGTCGACCACTCCACGGTGGTCGTCGTCGCACCCGACGGCTCCGAGCGGGCCCTCGACGCCGACGTGGTGCTGCTCGCGACCGGCGCCCGTCCGAGGGTGGTCGACGATGCGCTCCCTGACGGAGAGCGCATCCTTACGTGGGAGCAGCTCTACGGCCTGACGGAACTTCCCGAGCGGCTCGTCGTGGTGGGGTCGGGTGTGACCGGGGCCGAGTTCGCCAGCGCGTACGCGGAGCTTGGCTGCGACGTGGTGCTCGTGTCGTCACGCGATCGCGTGCTTCCGGGTGAGGACACTGACGCCGCTGGCGTGCTTGAAGACGTGTTCGCGGCTCGGGGCATGACCGTGATGGCGACGTCGCGCGCACGGGCGGTTCGTCGGACCGATGATGGCGTGCTCGTGACACTCACCGATGGACGCACGGTGAGCGGAACCCACTGCCTGATGGCCGTGGGCTCGGTGCCGAACACTGATGACATGGGGCTCGACGAGGTCGGGGTCCGCCGCACCGAGGATGGGTTCATCGAGGTCGACCGCGTGTCGCGTACGTCGGTTCGAGGAATCTACGCGGCGGGCGACTGCACCGGAGTACTGATGCTCGCGTCGGTGGCTGCCATGCAGGGTCGTATCGCGATGTGGCACGCGCTCGGTGACGCAGTGACCCCGCTCGACGTGGCGGTGGTGTCGAGCACCGTGTTCACCGACCCCGAGATCGCCACCGTTGGCGCGACCCAGCGTGATATCGATGAGGGACGGGTGCGGGCGGTGTCGGTGACACTGCCCCTGGCCACCAACGCCCGCGCCAAGATGCTCGGGCTCGAGCACGGCTTCGTGAAGCTTTTCGCCCGCACGGGCACTCGCATCGTGGTGGGCGGTGTCGTGGTGGCGCCGCGGGCCAGCGAACTGATTCACGTAATCGCCATGGCGGTCGACCAGCGGCTCACGGTTGACCAACTGGCCCAGACGTTCACGATCTACCCGTCTCTGTCGGGGTCCATCGCGGAGGCAGCCCGGCGGTTGCACGCGACCGGTGCCGAGGGGTCTGTGCTCGGGGGCTGACTAGAAGTCGCCGCCGCCGGAGCCGCCGCTGAAGTCGCCGCCTCCACCGCCGCCGAAGTCTCCGCCGCCCGAACTGCCGCCGAATCCCCCGAATCCGCCGCCGTCGCCGCCCGAGCCGCCGTCACCGCCGCCTGACACCACCACGGGTGGGAAGAGCGCGTTGCCGAGCATGGTGCCGACCATGATCTGGGGCAGGATCGACCCGTACGACTGGAAGTAGCCGCCGGCGTACGAGCCGTACGACGGCCCCGCCTGCCAGTAGGGCTGGGTGCCCGCGCCCACGGGGACCTGGCGAGAAGCCGGGATCGCGCCCTGCGCGGCAGTGGTGTAGCACGACACGCAGGCGGGCACCTCGCGCTGGGTACCTCCGGGGGGCGACCAGTTCACGTTGGCGGCACTGGGACCGTGTCGCGGGTCGAAGAAGCACGGGGCTCGCCGCGCGGGCAGCGGCTGACCGGCGAGGCGCGACTGCACGCACGCCATGGCGAAGCGGCCGTCCTCGAGGTGGGTGGTCACGTCGGCCGCCTGGCCCGCGGTGGTCATGGTGTCGGCCGCCGAGCTGGCCTGCTGGTAGGAGGTGATGGCGGACTCGAGGTCGGAGCGCCCGGCATCGTCAAGCCGGCGGTCAGTGATGTCGAACGCGGCCACCTGCTCGCCGAACGACGTCACGTCCTCGTCGACCACGCCTTTGACGGCGGCGAACTGCTCCGCCGTCCTGCGCCGAGACTTGCGCACGCTGTAGGTGACGGCTCCGCCCACTGCGCCGAGTCCCACGAGAAGCACGAGGATTCCTCCCAAGTCGAAGCCCCCGTCGCCAGCCCCAGACGTGGTGTCGGACGAAGACCCCCCTGCGGCGGCCCGCTCGGAGACGCTCGCGACGAACTGGCTGAGCACGGAGTACGAGGTACCGCCCTGGTTGGCTGCCACCGCCTTGGTAGCGAGGTCGTTGACGGGAAAGAGGGTCGAGTTGGCGCGGAACGTACCGCCAGCGATGAGGGCGTAGGCGCCGGGCTGGCCAACCGCGCGGGCCAGCGACTGGAGCGCCGCGTCGGCACTGCCGCCCGCCGACGCGATGAACGACTTCGGCACCACAGCCACGTAGATGGGGGTGCCCGCGTCCTGGACCTCGGCGAGCAGCGCAACCTCGTCGGAGGGGCTCAGCGCCCGCTCGGCGTCAGGGTCGTTGTACACAGGCGACTGGCGCAGCGATGCCGCGACCGCGTCGGTCGAGGCGAGAGCCCGCATTGCGGACGGCGCCCAGCCCGCAGGCGCGGCGTTGGCGGCCGGAACGGTGGTGGCCGTGGCCACCGCCGCGACCACCAGTAGCAGTGAGGCGAGGGCGTAGTGCCGAAGTGTGCTCATACACACACGGTAACCCGTGGTCAGGTGAGTTGGCAGAACACGGTGCCGGCGGGAACGGTGCTGCCCACCTCGGCGGCGAGGCCCGTCACGGTGCCAGCCTGGTGCGCGGTGAGCGGCTGCTCCATCTTCATGGCCTCGAGAACGAGAATGAGATCACCTGCCTCAACCTGCTGGCCCTCCTCGACCGCGACCTTCACCACCGTGCCCTGCATGGGTGCTGCGACCGAATTGCCCGAGGCTCCTGCCCCCGCCGACGCCGATCTGGCTCGCTTAGCCGGCGCTGCTTTTCCCGCGCTGCCGGAGCCGCGGGCAGCCAGCTCTGCCGGAAGCGTGACCTCGAGTCGACGTCCGCCGACCTCAACCACGACCGACTGTCGCTCGGCCGGAACGTCGGGTAGCGCGCCGGTGGCGACATACGCGGGAATCGTGTTGTCGAACTCGGTCTCGATCCAGCGCGTGTGCACCGCGAAGGGCTGAAGCGGGTCGGCGGGCGCGAACGCGAGATCGTTGACCACGGCGCGATGGAAGGTGAGCGCCGTGGCGATTCCCTCGACCTCGAACTCAGCGAGCGCGCGACGTGACCGCTCGATCGCCTGCTGCCGCGTGGCGCCGGTGACAATCAGTTTGGCGAGGAGGGAGTCGAAGTTGCCGCCAATGACATCTCCGGTGATGAACCCGCCGTCGACTCGCACACCGGGACCACTCGGGGGATTCCACACGGTGAGCACGCCGGGCGCGGGAAGGAATCCGCGGCCTGGGTCTTCGCCGTTGATGCGGAACTCGATCGAGTGGCCGCGCAGCGGCGGGTCGTCGTAGCCAAGCGGCTCGCCAGCGGCGATGCGGAACTGCTCGCGCACGAGGTCGATGCCAGACACCTCTTCGGTGACCGGGTGCTCGACCTGAAGCCGCGTGTTCACCTCAAGGAACGAGATGGTGCCGTCGACTCCGATGAGGAACTCGCAGGTTCCGGCGCCCACGTACGAGGCCTCGCGGATGATGGCCTTCGACGAGCGGTAGAGCTCGGCCACCTGGTCGTCGGTGAGGAACGGGGCCGGAGCCTCCTCGACCAGCTTCTGGTGGCGGCGCTGCAGCGAGCAG
>WLOZ01000274.1 GCA_009699025.1 Actinomycetota bacterium | reverse complement strand
TCTTGAATTCATTGGCGCGGCACCTTGCGTTCACCGCAGTGACCCTCGACGCCGAGGTCGCGGGCCTAACGTGACGATCATTATGTCGTCACGTCGGACGGTTCCAGAGTCCCCACCTGACGCGCCTGCCGCGCGGGGCTCCGGGCGGGCGCCGCTCGGTACCCGCGAGCTCTGGGCGTTCATCGCGCCCTTTGCAGCCCCCGTGCGCTCCCGGCTGGTCGGAGCACTCGCGCTGGGCGCGGTGTCACTCGCCGCCGCTGCGCTGATCCCCCTGCAGGTCGATGCCGTTCTGGCCAACCAGGGCAATGTCGCAGTCACGGCCCTGGTTATCGCGGCGCTGATGGGGCTGAGTGTGGCCACCTCATCGCTGTCGCACACGACGTCGTACCGGGCGTCGGCGGTGGTGGGCCAGTCACTGGCCCAGTTTGTCTATGACCGCACTCTGCTGAGCCCCATGCTGCGCCAAACCGGCATGCGACGACCCAGTGTGATCAGCCGCCACACCAGTGACGTCGACCGCGTGGAGGAGGCGCTCGATAGGACGGTGACTGAGGGGCTGCCAGGCCTGGGCCGCATCGTGGTGAGCCTCGCACTGCTGCTGTACCTTGAGCCGAAGGCTGGCATTGTCACGATGGGTGCGACCGCCGTGTTTCTCCTACTCAACAGCCACATCGGCCGCTACATGCTCGAGCGCGACAAGGCACGACTCGACACCAGCAGCGAGCTGGGGGCGGTGGTCGACGAGTCCATCACCGCGGGTCGCAACCTCACCGGCATGAACCTCGTTGACTGGATGAGTCGCCGCTTCGCCTCGCGGGCCGACAACCTGAGGATCGCTACCGAGGACCAGAAGAGAGAGGCGAACCGCCTCGTCACGGCCGCGAGGGTCACCGGCTACGTGGCATTGCTCTCCGTGGTGCTCATCGCACTCGTCAGCGGCGGCTCCGAGGCAGGCGCCATCGCTGCCTCCGTTCTGTACATCGAGGCAGTGGTGCGAGGGCTCGAGGCACTGCCGCCGTGGCTGCGCGACGTGCGGCTGGCGTTGACCAGCAAACGTCGAATTGAGCAGATCACCTCGGCCACCCAGCGTGTCAGCCATGACAGCCGGGTCGCGACTCATACTGGCGAAGCGTTGCTGGTCATCAGAGACCTCGCCCTCGTGCCCGGCCACTCCCTCGTGGAGGGCGACCTGCCGGTGCCACGAGGAGGGGTGGTCGCAGTGGTCGTCGACCTCGGCGTCTCGATCAATGGCTTCCTCGAGGTTCTCAGCGGTGATGCGAACCCCGACAGCGGCTGTGTACTGCTCGATGGCATCGACGTGCGCCAACCCACGGTCAAGCGGCGCATCATGCTGGTCACCGACGACCCACACCTCATGGACGCCTCGGTGCGTGACCACCTGCGGGCCGCCGACCCTCACGTGCGCCCGGCCGACGTCGAGCGCACGCTCACGGTGATGGGACTCGGCCACCTGTCGCGGCTTGCCGACGGCGGGCTCGACGCCCCGCTCGGCTCCCACGGCGCAGCACTGAGCGTGCACGAGCGCCAGCGCCTGATGATCGCGATGGCCGCGTGCAGCAGCGCCGACGTGATCGTTCTTCAGGACCTGCCGGTACTTGCCGACCCCGACAGTGCGGCCCCCATTTTGGCCGAGCTCGCCAGAAAACCCGATCGCACAGTGATCGTGGCCACCAAGAGTGCTGATATTGCCGCCTTCGCCAGTCATGTAATCGCACCCATCGGCTCGCGCATCCTGTGTGGTGCTCATCGCGACCTGCTCGAGCGACCCGAGTACAAGGCGGCCTGGGAGCGACAGGCGGCGGGAGGAATCGACGAGAGGATTCTGGCCGAGGTTCCACAGTCGCAGCGCGACGTCCTTCGGGCGCGCCTCATCACCGAGCACTTCAACGCCGGTGAGACCCTTTACCGCTTCGGGTCACCTGGAGACCGCATCATCTTTGTGATGGAGGGCCGGGTGGCAATTCACGCACCCGACGAGTTCGGAGTAGAGCAACTTATTGGAGACGTTGGGCCGGGTAACTTCTGCGGCGATGTGGGCCAGTCGCATGCCCCGCGCGCAGAGACAGCCCGCGCCGTCGACGACACCATGGTGCGCACCCTCAGCGTCGAGGCCTGGTCAGCCGGAGTTCTCGGGCTACTCGACTCAGATCCGGTCGAGCGGCGAGTTCTCACCTGCGTTCTTCGGGCCGACAATCCGACCATCGACACCCTCCCCCAGCTGGTACTGGGGCAAAGCCACGACGAGACGGTGCTCGCGCTGAGCACGCTGATCGAGCGCGGGCAGGTACGCGTAGACGACCAGGGGCGACTGTCGATCTCAGCGCGAAGGCGGTCGCGAGCAGGCGCTGCGGCAGTGCTCGACCGCCTCGTCGAATTGTGAGGCAGGTCTCCACCGCCTGGCTCACCTGAGGAATTGCGACCCGACGACCACTCCCTCGGTAACGATGGAGGGGTGGCCGAATGTCAGGCCTTCAGCCAGTCATCATGCTCTCGAGTCTCGACGAGCGTGCCCAGTCGAACTGGCTGCGCGGCCTGAGGTTGAGGCGCTCGGATAGCAGCCCCTGAGCGAGGTTCAGCTGGCCCGACCGCAGCGCCGATTCAACCAGGGTGCGCTGCACTGCATCGCGCTGCGCGTGGCTGCCGCCGAACTCACCCACTCGACGCCTGACCGGCATCAGGCCCAGCAGCACGGCTTCGTAGTCGCCGCGCGCGAAGTCGACCAGGGCTTGGCACACCGGAATTCCGATCTCACGGGTCATACGCGCATTGGTCACGCTCGCAGCGGCCTCACTTACCCAGCGCCGACGGCTGTCGACAAGCCGCTGCGCCGCGGCGACGCGTCCCGACCCGACGAACGCCATCGTGGCGAACACGTCATTGAACGCGTAGTAGGGGGTCTGCATCACAGGAACCCACGAGTCGGCCAGCGCAGACCATCGCTCGCTCTCGACCCGCCCATCGAGCAGCAGCCGCCACAGGTAGCCCGCTGCGTCGAGCATCTCCATGGCGAGTCCCGCCGACTCGGCGTGGTGCAGGGTGCTGTCGTAGATCGCGAGCCCGCGCTCGACCTCCCCACCCTCGAGCAGGTACAGCGCGTAGTGCCACGAGTTGTGCACGTTAAGGAAGTTGCCGCGGATCCAGTCGTCACGGCGCTCGTCGAGGAAGCGGAGGCCCTCGTCGGCCATCCCGCGCATCTCATAGGAGTGCACCACCGCATGGATGCCCCACACGTCGAGCGGATCGGCTGCGACAGCGCCGAGCCCCACCTCTTCGGACCTCTCGTAGTGCCCAGACTCCTCGAGGCCGAACGCGTACATGCCGAGCATGAGCGCCCGGTGCGGGTCGTCGTCGTGCCATGCGGTCAGCGTTGCTCCGACTCGATCGCGCAGGGCCGTGGCGTCGCCGCAGAAGAAGTCGATCTGATGCCCCACCATGAGGGCGAGGGCGTCGCGTGGATAGTCGATGCTGACGTCGGCCAGCGCCGCGCCCGCACCGGACATGTCACCCGACAGCCACGCCGACGCGGCCTCCACATGCCCGCGCTCGCGCGGAGTCCAGCGCGACGGGTCGGCACTCGCCACGAAGTCGTCAAACACCACCCTCGCGGCCGCGGCATCGGCAGGCTCGGTGCCCAGCAGCCCTAGATAGGCCTCGAACACCCGGGGCATCGGCGCCGTGGGGTCGGCATCCAGCGCCGCTGCGGTCGAGTGACCGACCTCGGGCCGGAAGTGGAGCAGATGGTCGAGAGCGCGGTCGTAGTGCGCCGCGCACTCCTCGTTCGCCGACATTGCGTTGCCGTGCGCGTCGTGACTCATGGCACTCCCCTCGAGACCGTCGCCAACCAGCCCGGTTCAGCAGTCGACTCCCCAAGGCTAGGGCCACCTCAGCCGCTTCCGAGGTACGAAAGCAGTTCGTACGCGACGAACGCGCGCCACACTAGCGCGGGTCGAACCGGCGTGGCATGGCCGCAGAGGTCGCCTGCCAGCTGCCAGCAGTACACCAGTGAGCCGACCAAGGTCAGGAAGGAGGTGACTCCACCGGTGCAGCATCCGC